>JAUNMD010000056.1 GCA_030531915.1 Pseudomonadota bacterium | reverse complement strand
TTCAAAGTAGCGCATACAGTGAACTATGGTGGTACATCCAGCTGTGGTGTATGTGATGACAACCTGTATTCTGATGCTGGGGCGGCGGCGTGCACAGCGTGTGCGACGGCAAATGGGTACAAAAACAGTGGCACAACCGCGGCATCACATGCGGGCGTGGCATCATGCAAAACGACATGTTCGGGTACGCAGTATGTCGCGACGGCCGGCACGGCGTGCGTGATGGTTGGTACGGGGTACTATGGCCGTACCGCGGCGTCAACCACCGTTGCCCAGAATGCAACGTTGGCGCGTACAAAGTGCCCCAGCATCTATGTAAATGGTGCGGCGGCAACGCAGGAATCGGAATGTGCGGTTCAGACGACGGCGGGTCAATATATCGCCGCGGCCAAGGACAGCACACAGACAAAGTGCCCTGCCATAAATTTCTGCCCATCGGCGTCTGTTAAATATGGTGCGACAAATTCACCAACGGCGTGTCCGCCGGCGAATTCCACAACCGCACGTACAACGTATCCTGATGATTATTTGAATCCGACATTGGTGTCTATCAAAAATCAGGGTTGGTCAACAGGTTTAACCGCGATAACGTCGTGCAGTGCGAACTATTCGTTCAAGAACGATGCGGGTAATTTCTCGGTTGAAAGCGTTGGTTATAACGCAACAACTGGTAAATATGATGTTGGTGGCGGCAAGTATTATACCCAAGTAAATGCGGGTTGGTATTTGGTCGACAAGTATTCTGAAACATACTGCAACACGTCAACAAATCGTATGTTGTATCACAATGTTGCGGAATGTCCGGCGAACAGTTACTGCCCAGGGTATACGTCAATGCCATTGTGCTCGACCGGAACACATAATGACGAAATGGGTAAATACGCATGCAGCAGCTTGGGCAACGGGTATAATTACAGTCCGGCAAAATCAGGCGCGGCGACGGCGTGTTACCTGACCACAACGGCGGGCAAGTTTGTGGCAGAATCCAAGGCCGCAGAAAGCACCTGTGCCGCGGGCGGCTGGTGCGCGGGTGTCACAAAAGTAAACTATGAATCCACGGGTGGTCGCACATTGTGCAGCAGCTTGACAGGTGTGTCGGTATCTGGTGGTACATATACATCAGCGGCGGGCGCAACAGCCAACACAGCGTGCAAGTACACCGCACCAAGCAAGACCATCACGGGGTGCAAGACCGTGACAACAAACACAGTAACCTATTCTGGCACGGCATGGCCTGCGACAACATACGGTGTGACCGCATATGGTGGTTATATCATCAGCGGTAACAATACCGCGGCGGCAACTTGCAGCCAGTGTGGCACGGCAAAGTACAGCGCGGGCGGAACGGCAACGTCATGTTCATCGTGCCCGAACGCGGATTCTGGGTGGACGGTAACGTCCCCAGCCGGCAGCACCGCATACACAGCGTGCTATGAATACCAGACACCGGTGAATTGCGCCAGTGGGTCTGTGAAACGTGCGGCATCCAGTGCAACGGCATACAGCAGCACAATATCGTTGCTGAGCACATTAAAGTCCAAGGCCGGCTATTATGCCAGCACGACGGCGACATCATGCACGATTTGCCCAGCGGGTTCGTCCTGTGCGGCATCGGCAACCGCGCCAACGACATGTGCAAACTGGACATATGCGGCCAGCACAGGTCAGGCATCGTGCACGGCGTGCCCTGCACTGACCAGCGGTTGGGCCAAGGCGGATTCAACAGGCACCGGTTGGAAATCGCACACCAGCTGCGTCCAGACCAGCCCGACACCGACGAACTGTGCGGGTGGTAACCTGAAACAGGTTGCGGCGTCCAATGGCGCGACAACATGGGGCGCATCCGCGGTCAACAGCGCGTTGAGTTCCAAGGCAGGTTACTATGTCAATGGTACGGCATGTTCGGCGTGTACAGGTGCAACATACTATGGTGGCGGTACGGCAACATCGTGCACCGCGTGCCCAAGCATCTATACCAGCAACACAACCGCGGCCAAGAGCAAGGTTGAACAGTGCGAGGTAAAGACCACAGGTGGTTACTATATCAAGGCCGCCAAGGACGATACGCAGACGCCGTGTGATGGTGGGTATTACTGTCCGTCAACAACGGTTGCGTACGGTTCAACCAGCACTCAGACAGCGTGTCCAGTGCCGGCGGATCACAAGCGTGCGACAATACCGGCGGAATATTACGCCAGCAGTATTGCAAGGACATATATTGCAATGTCCGGGCGTGCGTCGGCAATCACACAATGCCAAGTACTGAATACATATAATGGTACACGCGGCAGTTTGTATGACTATCTGGCATACAATACCACGACGCAAAAGTATGATGTTCAGGGTACTGTTCTGTGGTTCAAGGCGAATCCGGGGTACTATCTGACCAAGGCAACGGGTTGCGGAACATATGCATACTATGGCAAGGCCGTAGAGTGCGACAAGAACGCGTATTGCCCAGGGAAAGATGCAGTCGTATGTAATTCCAGCAATCAGGCAACGGTTCAGGTCGAAAAGTTCGGTCTGGAATTGTGCAGCGCGCTGGGGAATGGTAAATATGCGACATCTGATGGTGGCGCGGCGGCAAATTCAACCGCGGCATGCTATCTGACGACAACCGCACCGAACTTTGTTGCGGCGGCGGGCGCGGCGGAAAGTGCATGTACGGCCGGTGGTTGGTGTCCGGGCGGCGTCAAGGTTGCCTATGGTTCAACCGGTGGACGCAACACATGCCCGACAAACTATCCATCGTCGGCGGCCAAATCGAACAGTAATCTGGACTGCTATGTCACAACCGCGGCGGGTAAATATGTCGCGACGGTTGGCGCGGGTCAGGTGAACTGTGCTGGCACAGGTTACTATTGCCCAGGTGGTACGAATGTGTATTCGGGTGCGTATGGGTCGCGTCTGACCACGGGTGGACGTACACAGTGTCCGGCGGGCTATCGTGACTTGGTAGCGACGGTGTCGACAACCAAAGAAGCACAGTGCACTATGAACGTTGCGGGTGGCAAGTTTGTAAAGGTTGCCAAGGAATCCGCAGCCAGCGGCACATGTGACGCCGGCTCTGCCAAGGCCGCACACAGTGTGACATATGGCAACACATCGTCATGCGCGGCATGTACGGGTGCAACCTATGCGGCCAGCACCGGTCAGACATCGTGCACGGCATGTCCAACGGCCAAGACATATGCGTCTGCGGTGACGGGGTATGGTTATTGGAACGCCGGCAAGGATGGCGATCATACAATCAGCGGTGGTTGCTATGCAGATTTCAGTGCGTCTGCGTTGGATAACGGCAGCATGACGGCATCGTATTGTTACCTGGGGACAGACGGTGATTATGGTAACACCACCAGCAGCAAGGGCGCAGGTTTCGGTTGTTGGGTGAATGTTGCAAACCTGAAATGTAATGCCGGTTATTACAATGCAAAAGCCAATGCTGGCAGCGGCCAACCGGGGTATGTAACGCGTACAAGTTTGTTGGCAGAAGCGTGCGTCGGCGTAGGTGCGGGTTATTACTCGGCGGCAGATGTCCTGACGCGCAGCCAATGCCCAACCGGACTGACCACGATTGGTTATGGCGCGGGTGCGGACGAAGTGACGGATTGTGGACGAATCTTGCACTTTGGCGATGACAAGTTGTATCTGCGCAGTGGCAAGAAGACCACACCGTCGCTGAATGTCAAGATTGGTGATACCACATACTATGGCAACATGACCGCCGGCACAGGCAAAGGCAAGTTGCGGTTAAAGAGTGGATCAACCACATACTCGGTTCACGATGACAGCATGTAAAAAAACGGGGCATTGCCCCGTTTTTTTTTAGAGCATAGATAATAGATTTTTTTGGCAAAACACTAAACCCTCCGGTGGCGAGAGGGTGCGTAATTATGGATTGATGCTTTCAGGGAAAAGACCACCTCCCCCTTCGGGTACTCCTCCACAGGAGGAGAACTTGCAACGTTCTTGTTGTGGCCTAAGTTCCCCTCCATCGGGCCCCACGAAATTGATAAATTTCGTGGGTGATTCCTTGGAGGGGTGTCCGCAGGACGGGGTGGTCTTTTGGTTGGCTCACTTCGTTCACACTGTTTAGTCCCTATTCCTGCCTGCGCGGGAATGACAATAGGAATGCGCCATTCGGCGCAGCCCTTATTACCTAGATTCCGTGGTCAAGCCACGGAATGACAAAGTTTCTTGTTGAGCCGCGTAAAAGTGTAAATCTTGTGGGGCCCGATGGAGGAGAACTTGCAACGTTCTTGTCGTGGTCTAAGTTCCCCTCCGATGGCGGGGAATAAAAAACGCCACGGTGGTGGCGTTGGTATTATTTGCACATGTCGCGCAGGCGTTGAATTGCCAGTAGCAAGAATGAATTTGCGGATTCTTGAACCGCGGTTGCTGGGAACTTGAAACTGCCAGACACCAGCCAACCAATACTGGGCAAGTGTAATTCGCCGGTTGAGCGGTTGCGCCACACCAATGTGCCGACAATCGTTTTGCCATCGCGTATGTACGTTGGGTTCTGGATTGAACGGCCAATTTCAGGCAGAAAGTATGGTTCTGTCTGCATTACCGCAACGGCCGCCAAGTCACAGTTCTTCATGCGAATCCCGGGGTAAATGGTTGTGTTTTGGTGCAAGACCTGTGCGCGAACGGTGTCGCTGTGTTGCTGGGGAATGCCGGTGTTGTTCAATGTGTTTGTGTTCCAGCATTCTAAATCATAGTTGTAATAAATCAGGCCCGAATGGTTCGCACCGAATAATTGCTGCATTTCTGCGTCTGTTAAATTTTTTGCCATTTTGTGTCCTGTCTTTTTTTTGTGATTATAGGACCAAAAGACAGTTTGTCAAGCGTAGTGCGGTTTTAGTAGTGAGTAATAAAGTTTTTTTGGCGTCTATGTGCTACGCAACATTATCAACTGGATTGCCGCGCTGCGCTCGCAATGACAAAAGTGCTAGGGAATTGGTATTTGTGTCGCCTGCGGACTGGCGTCCTTGCTGCAACCTTCGCGTACCGCTCGGTTTCATTGCGAGGAATGAAAAGACGAAGCAATCCAGTAAATAAAAAAGTGCGCCGATGGCGCAAGTCAATGACCTGGATTCCGGTGTCAAGCACCGGAATGACAAAAATTATTATTACTGCCCTGCCCGTGGCGTGCGGAAATCAGCGTTTCTCGCCGGCGTGGCGGGCCGCAGACAATGCCGTGCGTAATGACTGGGACGCAATTTGACGAATTTTTGGCGCAAATGTGCGCATATTCATGGCGTCAGCCACGCTGTCGGCGAAAATCTGGGCGATATATTCAATTTGTGTTGGTGCGACGACAAAAACGTCGCTGGTAATATCAGATGTGTTCAAATTCTGTACTGGTTCGCGCATATAAAAATCCCCCCAATCCGGTAATCTTAGGAAAAAATTACCACTGCCACTTGTTTTGTTTTCTTTACCGCATTATATCATAAAGTATCTTGACCGCAAGGTACAAAATTGCTATAAAATTGGGGAAAAAGACAAGGAAAAGTTATGTTAAAAAATATTATCACAAAAGTATTGGGTTCTGCCAACGACCGCTTGGTAAAATCGTATGATAAAACGGTATCGTTGATAAATGATTTAGAGCCAAAATATCACGCCATGACCGATGACCAGTTGCGCGAACAAACACAGGAATTGCGCAAGCGTCTGCAAAACGGTGAAAAGGAAAAGAACATATTGCCTGATGCGTTCGCGTTGGTACGCGAGGCATCGGTTCGTACGATTGGCCTGCGCCACTTTAACGTCCAGATGATTGGTGGTATGGTTTTGACCGGTGGACAGATTGCCGAAATGAAAACCGGTGAAGGTAAAACACTGGTTGCGACGTTGGCGTTGTTCTTGAAGGCATTGTATGGCAAGGGTGCGCACCTGATTACGGTCAATGATTATCTGGCGTCACGTGACGCGGCGTGGATGGGTCAGGTATATCGTTTCTTGGGCCTGACCATTGGGACAATTCAGCATGATATGACCGATGATGAACGTCGTGCGGCGTATGCGTGCGATATTACGTATGTGACCAATTCTGAATTGGGTTTTGATTATCTGCGCGACAATATGAAATTTTCCAAGGCACAACAGGTTTTGCGCCCGTTGTTCTTTGCCATCGTCGACGAAGTGGACAGCATCTTGATTGACGAAGCGCGCACCCCGTTGATTATTTCGGGCCCTGCCGAAGATACCAGTGAACTGTACGCACAGGTTGATGCGGTGGTTGCACAACTGAATCCATCTGATTACAAGAAAGACGAAAAAGACCGCCATGTGACCCTGACGGAATCTGGGGTTGACACGATTACGCGTATGTTAAAAGACGCGGGTCTGTTGGTGGGCGACAACCTGTATGCGTCCGAGAATGCGGCGTTGGTAATGCACATTCAGCAATCGTTGTTGGCGCACCATTTGTACCAGAAAAACGTGAATTATGTCGTGCGCGATGGTGAAATCTTGATTGTTGATGAATTTACCGGTCGTGTTATGACGGGTCGTCGCTTTGGCAAAGGT
>JAUNMD010000055.1 GCA_030531915.1 Pseudomonadota bacterium | reverse complement strand
AAAGCACACGGCGACCAGAATGGAGTTTCTGTCTCCGGCCAATACAGTCAGGTCTACAGATTCCTCCTTGCCCTTGATCGAGGTCACTTGTGCTGGGGTGACCGAATTGCCATCTGTAAGGGAAGCGCGCCATTGTTGACCAATGCCTGAACCTGTTGAATATCGGCATTCTTGGCCGCCGACAACAGTTGCGCTGCAACCATAAATTCAGACGATGCGCCGCGCGCCGCAAACGGCAACACAAACAATGACAGTACTAAAATTCTGATGTATTTCATGCAAATTCTCTCTGTACGCAATATAATAACACAGATTTGTTTTATCTGTCTATAAAAAAAACAGCCCGATAACGGACTGTTTTCATTTGATGGTGTAAAAATTATTTCGCTTTTACCTTGGAATACCAAATGCGCGTTGCGGTAATCGTATGAACACGCTTTACAGTATCCGCCGCGACCTGTTTTGCATTATTATTTACAACAACGACGTTGTTATTGTTGCCGACGACGATTGCGCCATTGTTCTGGGCATCGTCACGAACAATAACCTTGTTGCCACCACCGCATGACGCAGGCGCAGATTTCTGGGACTGTTTTTGCTGTGGTTTCGCAGGCGACTTTTTCGGCTGTGATTTTTTCTTGGCCGGTGTCTGCGCGCGAACACAACGCTTGCCCTTTTCGCATTCGTTCAATTTGGCCGCGGTATAATCCAAAGAATCACGCAATGCCGCATTTTCGTCCGTCAAGCGTTCAACCTGACCATTCAAGTTTTCATACGCACTCTTGTAATTATCACGATCTGCGCGGGCGGATTGCTTGCTGCTGCACTGGGTAATACCAAACGCCAACAGCGCGATTGCCGCGATGCCTGCACCAACGCGCGCCAAAACTTTCTTGTCTAATTTCTTTGTTGCCATTTTTGCACCTTTTATTTATATCGCCACTAATATAGGACAAAACATTACTTTTGTCAAGACGTTGATTTTTCCAGTACTTTTTTGTTGGCGCGCCCTGCCCTTTTTTGATATAATTTACCAGACAAGAGAGAAATGAAAAACAGCATCTATATTTTTTCAGCGGCAATCGCACTGGGCATGGCGCACACCAATATGGCACACGCGGCGTGCAGCGTTGCCGATTTAACACGGTGTTTGGATTCCGTGTGCGCAATCAATGTGTCATCTAATCCGGCCGCACGTTGCCAGTATTGTGGCACAGCCGACGCCGGCACGCCAACCAACACTATGCGCAGTGTATCGGTCGGAACATCTGCGAAATACAATTTATCGGCCAAGGAATTACAGAAAGCACCCGACGCCCCATCGGCGCGATATGCATGGGCAATTCGCCAATGTATTGCGCGCGTTGACGGCTGCACTGCTGAAAATGCATCTGACGCATACGACGGTTTGATTGAACAATCATGCCGTGCGGCGGGCATCAGTGCGGAAATGTCGGCATTGGCCATTGCGGCGGCAAAGCCGGCCAGCCAATCCAAATGCACCACCGACATCACCGCATGCATGACGGAATCAAAACATTGTGGTGCAAACTATGCCCAATGCGCGGACAGTGCGGATTTTGATGCGGCGTTTGCAACGTGCAGCGTTCTGGCCACGGGGTGCGACGAATACACCGCAAATATTCGCAGCACGATGATTACCACCCGCGACAGATTCTTGGCCAACGCCCAAAACACAATCAACGGAATTGTTGAATCATACCAAAATGCCCGAACCCAGAAATTGGCAACGGCGCGTGCCAACTGTACCAACAATGCGGGTCGCGATGCGTGCATAAATTCGGTATGCGAAAACAATATGCCGAACAAGTGCGCCGCCGGCGACGCATCATCTGAAAAATCCATAGCCGCCAATTTGTGCAAGTTCTATGAATTGGCGTGCAATGTGCTGAAATAAACAAAGACAATATAAATGACGCAAGTAACAGTGGATTTTTATAAACGTATTAAAATCAGCGCAATCGCACTGGCATGCGCCATCGCATGCACGGACGCGTTTGCCGCACCCGCGGTGGTTCAGCGTAACACGGTAACAACACGCACCGCACCACGCGTCAGCATTGCATCACGCATGCCAACAATGTCTGCAAATATTACCAGTTCGGCAAACGCAAATAATAATACCACCGCATCTGATACCACGGCGGCTGATACAACCGACACCACGCCGTCCGAACCTGAAAAATCAGATACATCAGACAGCGCAGCCGACGACGTCGTCATTACGGACAAGAGCGAACAATTCGCGTCCGCAGTAAATTCATCTGTTGCGGCCGCATCAAACAATTCGGCTGACACAGAACTGGCGGAACAAATCCGTCGCCAGCGTGCCGCACTGGACGCCGCCGACACAACAAACACCGCAAACGCATCGGCGACAAAATCGTCGGCCAGTGGTCAAAACGCGTGTGATGCAACATTGCGCGCATGCATGCAAAACAAATGCGGCAACGATTTCACAAAATGCAGCGGTGACACCGACACGACATGGGGTACAAAAATGGACTCGTGCCGTCGCGACACGGAATGCACCGGCAACGAATACAAATTATTTGCCACAGAAATCAAGGCCGACCGTGACATGAACGCACTGTTGGCGTCATACAATAAAATCTTGGATTGTGGCAATCGTTACAACAAATGCATTACGAACCAGTGCGGAAACACGTATTCAAAATGTCTGGGCAAATCGGCGGGCGATAACGCAATCAGCGCATGCGCCAGCATCGCCGACGAATGTCGCGCGGCCGACAGTGGTCTGGCCAGTCGCACAATGGGCGCATTTGCAACCCTGCGCCAAGGGGCCGAGGTTCAGATTCAATCCGAAGAAAAACGCCTGTATGCACTGCGCGATCAAATGGCCACGGTATGCAAACGTTTGGGCGCAATGTTTGATGAACGCAGTTTGGATTGCGTCTATACCGTCAATTTCTGGGCGGGCGACAGCGACGTTCCATATGCGTCCAAGAAGGCATATGCCGGCGCAACATTTGATTGTGACCAGAACTGGTTTGGTATTGATATCACAACATTCAAAGAAAACGCATACCGCCTGACACGCAGCCAGACATCCGCAACAACTGGTATGTTGGGGGCTGGTGTTGGTGTGGCAACGGGCGCGATTACATCGGGCGCAATCGGTCGTGCAATCGACACGCAAAAGGCCAAGAATGCCCTGAAAGATGCCGAAAAAGAAAACGCCGAAATAAATGACAAGGCCGCATCGTCATCAGACGCATCGCAAAAGTCGGGAACACCATCGGACACAAAATCAGAGGCAAAATCAGACACGACATCTGATGCAAACGCCGACACCACACGCACGGTCAGCGACAGAAAATTGAACCGCGCATTACGCAAGGCAGAACGTCAGGCATCAAAAGACATTGATAAAGAAATCGCCGACGCAGAAAAATCAGAATTAGACACAATCAAAAACGAAAAATTAGATTTGTCGTCCGATACCCTGAACGTGGCAAAGATGGAAACGCCACAGCAGAAATATAATAACTGTGCAGAAAGCGTCCGTTCCAAGAATTGGAATTTTGCAAACGATGCCGATTTTGCCGGATTATTGCAACAAGAAATGGCCGCTGCATCCGCCGTTGATGCCGAAGGGGTCATCGACAGCAACGCTGCGTTTGATCGCGCACAAACAGAATTTATAAATAAAAAAATTGAACAAGAATGCGGGCAATATAAATAATGAAAAAATTTTTAACTGGAATCTTTGTCGTTTTATTTTCTGTGCCGGCATTCGCCGCCACAACCAGTGTATCTGGCTCGATTGTGGACGAACGTGGCGAACCACTGACCGGCGCGACGGTATTGAGTAAAAACGCGACAAACAAATACGCGATTGCGGACATTGACGGCGCGTTTTCATTATCAGATGTCGACAGCAACGATACATTGGAAATCAGTTTTACTGGCTGCACATCAAAAACAGTTTCGGCATCAAGCGCAAATTCCAAAATTGTATTAAATTGCGAAAACGTCTTGGACGAGGTTGTCGCCACCGCCCAGTGGGTCAGCCGCGCCTGCACCGCCGATGAACTGAGTCCTTTGCACGCCAGTGCCGGTAACACCGCACGAAACGCCGATGGCGCGGGCATTCACTGCGAACCGACCGCATGCATTGCCGAATATAAATTGACGAATGGCGTATGCGAACAAATTGTCTGCGACGGCCCACGCTATGTTATGAACGCATCAAAAACTGGTTGCGATGATATGGTTGGTCGTGATTGTCAATCGGGTGATGCAAACGCCAAATCTGCAAAATACGAAATGAATGGCGCGGCATTGGAATGCACTATCAAAAAATGTAATTCCAAATATATGCTGGACGGCGGGAAATGCGTACCCAGCGATGGCCCATGCAGTGCCGAACAAATTGCAGCAATTCCGCACGCAACCGCGGGCGAATTAAAGCGCGGCACATGCAACGCAACCGAATGCGATGGCGGATACGAAGTGTCGGGTGGCAAATGCATCGAAATCAGCGGCGGTTGTAAACCGATGCCCGCCAACGCAAAAACCGCACACCGCGTATGGAACACCGAAACAAATTCTGAACAGTGCGCAATCGACGAATGCGCCAGCGATTATAACGTCAGTGCCGATAAATTATCATGCACTGAAAAACCAAAGCCAACATTGACCGCTGAACAGTCCGCGGCCAAGACTCAGGAACTGCGTGAAAATTATAACGCACAAAAGGCCAAGGAACAATCCACCGCCAACAAACTGATTGGTGCGGCAGGCATTGGTGCAACCGGTATCGGCGCACAGATGGCGGCATCTGCACTGGCGGAACGCCGTGCCGACGACGCGGCCGAGGCCGACATGACCGCGTACCTGGCCACGTTCAAGTGTGACTATGGCATGGGTCGCAATATCAAGGGCGGCGATAAAGAGGTTGAATTACCGGGTGGCAATGACCTGTTGACACTGTACAATGAATATAAAACATTGGCCGATGATTTGAAGACCCGCAAAGAGGCATTGGGCCTGTCCGCCGGCATTGAATCACAGGTTATTTTGGACAAGGCATCAACCGGTCTGTATGACGATGAATCCACGGGCATTACCAATGGCACATACGCCAGTTTGTCACGTGCACTGTCCGACCCAACGGGCGCAGATGCACAAAAATGGAATGCGCAAAAAAGTGAAACAACCCAAAAATTAAAGACCGGCGCAATCACAGCGGGCGTTGGTGCCGCCGCCAGTTTGGTTGCCGATGTCGCGGTAAATTCTGGGGCAAAGAAACAAAATCGCAGTGACGAAATCGTTGCTAAATACGCCCCCCTGTATAAATTACAGGACGACGTTGCAAAATTGCCCGACAGCGAGGCCAGCATAACCTGTCCATCTGATACCACCGGCACATATCCGAATTGCGAATGCAAGAACAAGGACACGATGGTATTCAACACCAATTCCAATATGTGCGAGGCCTGTCCATCTGACCGCGTTGTCCAAGATGGCAAGTGCGTTGTCCCCGCACCAAACGCAAAATGCGATACGTCCGACCCGAACATAGCGGTTGCAGATGACGGCACGTGTTCATGTCAAAATGGATTTCGTATGTCTGCTGATGGACAAACGTGCGAATGCCCCACAACCGGTTTCGCCATAGAGGGCGGCCAATGCGTACGCAATAACCCAACGCTGGCGACATTGCCCCAGATAACGCAACAGTCAACAGGCCTGCTGGCACAGGTCACCGCCGACATAATGCCGATACAACACATTGTATTACCGGCCAAGAATCTGTTTGCGTTGGGCAAATCAACACTGACACCGGCGGCAAAAAATACGATTACATCGTTTGCATCACAGGTAAAAACATCTGTTGCAACGGGTGGCGGTTCTGATTATTGCATCACGGTTGTTGGCCACACCGACAAAACCGGTAATGCAAAGTTAAACGACAACCTGTCGGTGAATCGCGCCAATGCGGTCAAGGCGGCGTTGATATCAGCCGGCCTGTCGGTACAAAATATTCAGGCCAGCGGCCGCGGTCAAACCGAATGCACGTTGAATGGCGCACAAGAATCGTGCCGCAAGGTTGATATAACATACAGCGACAGCAAATGTTAAAAGACGCCCCACGGGGGCGTTTTTTTTAGATAATAGAGCAGAGATTATAGATTTTTTGGGGACACCCCACAGAATGACGGTATTTCTAGAACGCACTAAATTCCCCGCCATCGGCCCCCGCAAAATTGATAAATTTTGTGGGTGACTCCATGGAGGGGTGTCGCGAATGCGACGGGGTGGTCGGGAGAGTGCATAATTATAGATTGATGCTTTCGGACAAAAGACCACCTCACCCTTCGGGTACTCCTCCACAGGAGGAGAACTCAGTCCACGACAAGAATGACTTTTGCATTCTAGAAACATTGTCATTGCGAGGAATGAAATGACGAAGCAATCCAGTGAATAAAAAAGTGCGCCATTCGGCGCACAAAATCTATTATCTATGCTCTCAATAAACATCCCCCGCGCTTGGCGGGGGTGGGAGAACACAAACTGTCTTATT
>JAUNMD010000054.1 GCA_030531915.1 Pseudomonadota bacterium | reverse complement strand
CCAGATATGCGAAATAGCGCGTAATAACGTCGAACACCACGGACTGATATGCGTGCCCGATATGCGCATCGGCCGACACAGTAATACCGCACGCGTACATTTTTACCGCCCCGGGGGTCAATGGGACAAATTCTTGTTTCTGGCGTGTCATAACGTTATAAATTTTCAGTGTCATAGTGCGCTTCCTTTGCTGCTTAATATCGAAAAAATGTTAGTAAATAGTTGGATTTTTTGCAAACGAAATAATGCCCGTCTGCGTGGCGAATTTTTAGCGACAACAACAAAAAGTCATAAATTTAATTGTCATATCAGAATAATGCAATTCTGGCGGAGCGTATAGGACTCGAACCTATGCATGAGTTTAACCCCATGACGGATTAGCAATCCGCTCCATTACCACTCTGGCAACGCTCCGCGTGGTTGCATGGGCGATTGTACAGAATGTCGCACCTGAAATCAAGTGCAAAATGTCGCGCACGGGTGTTTATTTTCCCCATTGCTGGCTGATGTTGTATTCGGCGGCCAATGGAACTGATATTTTTGCAACGTTTTCCATTGCGGATTCAATTTGTTTTGCGAACTGTTCGGCAACAGTGGCATCGCATTCAAACACCATTTCGTCGTGAACCTGCATAATCATTTTGATTTTGTCGGCGTTTGGCTGCATCAATGTTTTATCAATTTCAACCATTGCACGTCGCATCAGGTCGGCCTCGAACCCCTGAATTGGTGCGTTGACCGCGGCGCGCATTGCGTACGCGCGCAGGCGGGGATTGCGAACCTCTGGCAATTCGATGCGGCGACCCCACGGGGTGTACACGCATGCGTTTGCCATTGCGAAATCCCGTGTTTTTTCAATGTATTCACCGATTTCAGGCAGACCGGCCATATAAGTGTTTATCAATTCAGCGGCGGCGGCACGCGATATGCCCAGTTGTCCCGATAATCCAAACGATGATATGCCATATATGATTGAAAAGTTCACGGTTTTTGCCGCACGGCGCATTTCGCGCGGAACGGGCGCATCAGATGCAATTCCGAATATTTTTCGGGCTGTCTGTTCATGAATGTCCGTGCCCGCCAGAAATGTTTCTTTGAATGTTTTGACATTCGCCACGTCCGCCAACAGGCGCAGTTGAATCTGGGAATAATCGACGGAAATCAGTGTGCGACCCGCGGGCGCGACAAAGCATTTACGTATCTGTTCGCCCAGTTCTGTTTTGATTGGAATATTTTGCAGGTTGGGATCGCGACTGGACAGACGACCGGTGTTCGTGCTGGTCTGTAAATAAGTGGTATGAATGCGACCGTCAGGCGCAATTTGCCGCGGCAATGCGTCCGCGTATGTGCCCGCCAACTTGGCCACAGACCGCCATGCCAGAATCTTTTCAATAATCGGATGTGCGTCCGCCATTTCGTTCAATGTTTCGGCGTCGGTCGAACGCTTTTTATTCGCCGGCAGATTCAGTTCATCGAACAGCACCGCGCCCAGTTGCTTTGGACTGGCGATATTAAATTCGTGACCGGCCAATGCATAAATTTCTTGTTCTGTTTTTTCCAGTGTGTCGTGAAATGCACCCGACAGTTGGCGCAGTCCGTCCCGATTGACCAGCACGCCCGCACGTTCCATTTTCAGCAACACCGGCATCAGTGGCAAATCGCACGTTTCGTACAGTTCGCGCAGTTTTGCGTTCGCGTCTAATTTCGGGCGCAGATATTCGTACAATGCCATGCACACCGTGGCATCTTCGGCCGCATATGGGGTTGCGGTGTCAATCGGCAATGCGTCAAAGTGCATGTCGGCATCGCGCGTGCCGGCGGGGAACAGGGCGGCAAAATGAATATTTTCGTGCCCCAGATATTTCAATGCCAATTCGTCCAAACCGTGACCATGCAATGACCCAAACAGCGCATAAGACAGCAACATTGTATCATCAATCGGGGCAATTTTTGCGACGTCCCAACCCGCATTTGCCATAATATGCAGGTCGAATTTCAGGTTATGTCCAACCTTGGTAATATTAGGATTTTCCAAGATTGGGCGCAGATGTGCATAGACAGTATCAATCGGTAACTGGTTCGGGGCGATTCGCGATGTCGCGAACAGGTCGCCACCCGCCGTCATATGGCGCAGTGGAATATACGCGCCGTGTGATGCGTCCGCCGCCAGCGACAGGCCCACCATCTGGGCCGATGTGTGGTTCAAACCGGTTGTTTCGGTGTCTATTGCGACAATATTTTTTATGCGGCCCAAAAATTCGTCCAACGCCGCCACGGTTGTAATTGTTTCATATGTCATCTGGGGCGCGGGGGCGGGGGTGTTTGCCGCGACGGGGGCTGGCACAATTTCGGTCGGGCATGCGGACGCGGCATACGAAAAGTCATGCACCGCGTCGGGGTTGAATTTGTCCATCGGAAACAGTTTTTCAATCTTGGCCGCCAATGAATTACTTTCCAATTTAGTACGTACGTATTCCAACGCCGCGGGCGTGTTAAATACGAATGGTGTGATGACCAAATCGGACAAGTCCACGTCATCTTTTAATGTGACCAATTTGCGCGAAATATACGCCATGTCGCGATTCGCACGCAAAAGTTCGCGAATGCGCGTGTTTTCGACTTCGTCCAGATGTTCGTACAATCCGTCCAACGTTCCGAATCGGTTTATCAATTCCGCCGCGCGCTTTGGCCCAATGCCGGCAACACCGGGGACATTATCAGACGAATCGCCCATCAGTGATTGCACATCAATCACGCGATCGGGCGTAACACCAAATTTTTCCATTACACCGTCGGCGTGAATTTCACGCTGTTTCATGCCGTCGTACAAAAATACGCATTCAGACACCAGTTGCATTAAATCCTTGTCGCTGGTGATGATGCGGGTGGCGCGGGCGGTGCTGCAATTTTTGCGCGCCAATGTGGCGATGACGTCGTCGGCCTCTACCATTGGTATGCACAGGACGGGAACGCCCATTGCCGCAACGGCGTCGCGAACCATATACGATTGGGTGATTAAATCAGCGGGCGTCTCGCTGCGGTTTGCCTTGTACGCGGGGTAAATATCTTGGCGGAATGTGGTGCGGGACGCATCAAATACGCATACAAATGCGTCGTCCGCATGCGCCGCCGCCAATATCGGCAACACCATATTCAGAAATCCATATACCGCACCCGTGGGCGTGCCATCGCTGCGCGTCAGGCGACTGTGCACGCCATAATACGCACGAAATAATAATGAATTTCCGTCAATCAGTGTCAGCATTTTTCACATTCCCCATCAGTCATTGCGGGGGCGCGTCGCGCCCCCGTTTGTTGACCCTTAGAATATATAGCGTAATTTGATACGCGCGTCGTATTGCAACAGGTCTGGTTTCTGGTCGGCAACCTGAAATACATCGGGTGCGTACAGAACGCGACCTTCGGTGTCAATCTTGATTGGCAATGCCGGAATGTCGAATGTCAGACCCAACATACCTTGATATGCCGCACCGTTGTCGATATCAACGCCAGAGATGTCAACACTGCCGCCGAATACCGCGCCAACGCCGACGCCCAAGTATGGGTGAACAACCGTTGATGGCATCTTGAAATATGCGTTGACCATACCGATGTTGGTTTTCGCAATGTCATTGTTGATGTAATTGTATTCCAGTTCAAAGCGCAGTGCCGGAATGTCCAAGCCCGCAACCAGACCATATGACTGGGAATTTTTGGTTTCGGAATCGTCGGCCAAGAATGACGCCGCACCCGCACCAATCGCACCGCCGGCATAGAAATCGAACAACATATTGCCCGCATTTGCCGCGCCAGTAAACAAAACAGACGCCAGACCAAATGCGCCGATTGTTTTTATATTCATATTTTTCTCCTTTGTGTGATATCATAATAGAAAAAAGAGATGTCAATATGCAAGAAAATAAACCTGTTTTGATTGTTGGACTGGGCAACCCAGGGGTCGAATACGCGCGCACGCGCCACAATGTTGGATTCATGGCGGTGACGCATTTAGCGGGCGGTGACGCCGCGTGGAAAAATCAGAAAAATGCGCTGGTTTCAACGCAGAATGTTGGTGGTCGTCGGGTTATATTCGCAATGCCCCAGACGTTTATGAACCTGTCGGGGGATGCAGTTGGGCCATTGATGAAATTCTATGACGTGCCACTGGAAAATCTGGTCGTGATTCATGACGATATGGATTTGCCAGTTGGCGCAACGCGCACCAAAATTGGTGGCGGCAGTGCAGGGCACAATGGCATAAAATCCATAGATGCCGCGGTTGGACGTGATTATCGCCGTATCAGAATTGGTATCGCCCACCCGCGTGATTTTTCATTGCAAATGTCGCCGGCGGATTGGTTGCTGGGGAAAATCCCAGACGACCAGATGCAGAAAATTTCCGCCGTGATTTCAGAATTAAAATTGGACGATTTATTAGTTGCCTAAACTGCTGTAATTCAGGTTGAAACAACCGACACTGTCACAGAATGTTGTGGATGTGCTGTACGTGCATTCGCCGACGGATGTGCGACCTGTGCTCGCGGTGGTTTTTCCGGCGGGACATTTGTTGCATTCCAAAACACCACGACCATCACTGTAATATCCCTTTGGGGCGGTGTCGCATGTTTGATGTTTGTTATTGGCATCATAGCCAACGATGCAATAGCCCGAATTGCAGGTTGTTATTGTTGTTTCGCAACTGTTCCCGTCCCAAGTATTAGATGTGGTTGAAAGTTTGCATACGAGGTCATATCTGCCTGTGGTGGTCGAGACGTCGGAAATCGTGCATGTGCATTGGTCGGTTTTGTATGCGTTGATACCATTCCATACCGCGTTACCACCAACCGTACCTGTTTTTTCTACCCCATCAATTTCGACATCGCATGTTGTTTGTCCCAAAAGAACCGCACAACTGATTATATTTGGTTCGCATGCCTGATACATATTGGTGATGGTGTCGCCACCAGCGATTTTGCAATAATATTGTGATATGGTAATGCCCTGACGCATTACTTCGCCTGTGACATCCACCATGTGGGTATCATCAGTACATTCTAATGCGGAACAGACATTTCTAGTGTCGCCAGTGAATGCATAGAAGATGGCCCGTTTTGCGTCATCGCATGCATCGTAATCGGTTGGGTTTGGCAGTAAATCTGCTTTTTTTGCCTCGATATTTTCTGCACCCTCCACAATAACCCATGTTGGTGTGCAAATTTCGTTTTTGCCCGATTTATCATAATATGAATTGCATATGTTCAGGCGACTGTTTAAGTCGTGTTCTTGATAACACGCAAATTGGCATTTCTCGGGGTAATATGCGGTATTAGAACCAACAGATTTCCATCTCCCGGTATCCCCACTTGATAAATCGTTTGCCATCGTCTGACAATTTGCATAGCAGTCGGTTATAGTTCGACCCGCGCCCAATGTTTCCTTGTAATAATTTGCGCCATACGTGATGACTTCGCCGGTATCAGGGTTTGTGTATTGGGTGATGCCGGAACATTGTTTGCACTCAAGTGCATTGTTATCTTCACTGATAACCCTTTCACTGTACTCGTCTTTCTGGCATGCCTTGCATGAACGAGACCCAAGAACACCAGATGACTTTTCCCAGCCACAACCAGGTTCTTCGCCACATTTATCTCTACTCATGCTGGCACATTCGTCGTTTGTAACCACTGCAAACGCGGGTGCGAATATGATCAATGATAAAAAAAGCGGTATCAGTTTTCTCATCTCAGGGTAATACTAGAAAATTATGGTGGGTAAATCAATAAAAAACGCGCCAAAATGGCGCGCTTTTTAACGCTGTTTTTGCGGAATTTGATTTTGTCGATTGATTGTCCACCCGCGCTGAACAAACCACAAACTGTCTTTGCGGGAACACATGCCAACCTCAAATACCAAATTACCGCGTCCAAATATACGATCAGGGGCTATATTTATAAGTGGTTCTATATCCCAGCGCAGGTCTTCGGGATATATCCAACTGTTGTCATCTTGTTTATACCATAAAGATCCGTCATCCATTGCACTCAGATAGATATTGTTGACAGTTGGGTCTGCCAGTTTACTTTTAATATTTTCTGCGTTGACTTCTGCGCCGTAATAACCACCGAATTTTAATTCCACATCATGCTTTGGATTTTCTTCTTTCTGACATCCGCCAAACATTGTTGCGGCCGCCATCATCGCGGTTGGAATGGCGCATTTTAATGCATAGGGGATTTTCTTTGTGAATTTCATAATAAAACTCCTGAGGTTTCGGGGTGGGTTATCGTTGGTTCTGGTTTACTGTCCAGCCATGCTGGGTGAACCATAAACTGTCGGCGCGTGAGCATGCGCCGGGGGTAAATTCAAAGTTGCCGCGTCCAAATACACGGTTTGGATCTTTGCCAACCAATGGGGCCAGTGTTCTGCCGTACAATTTGTGATGAATATCTTCGGCAGTCAAGCTATACCATACGCTATATGCATTGTTTATTTCTTGGTGCACGTGCAAATAAACATTACCCACCGATGGATCGTCCAGATAGCGTTGGACGTTATCTGCCCGAATGTTGTCATAATAACCATAATACCAAGGGAGGTCGACATCGTGTTTTTCAATGTCATCTTTGTTGCAACCGCCAAACAATGTTGCGCCCGCCAGCATCAGCGCAGGTAT
>JAUNMD010000053.1 GCA_030531915.1 Pseudomonadota bacterium | reverse complement strand
ATTATCAAAATTATCGGTCAGCCCCTGGGCATCGGCAATCATGGCGTACATTTTTTCATAGCCGCCGGCGTTCTGGATTGCAATATTCGGCATCAATGCGCCAACCATGTGCCCGATATGCAGCGGGCCGGTCGGACGAATACCAGTTAAAATAATATCATTGGACATAGTGATACTCTCTGTATTTTTCTTGTGTTAAATGATACGATATTTATGTATAAAAATCAAAATAAAAAACGCGCCATTTCGGCGCGTTTTTCATAATCGTTTCGATTTTTATTATCTTTAACGAGAATAAAATTCGACAACCAATTCTGGGAACATCTGAACTGGGTATGGAACATCTTCGAATGATGGAACACGTGCAAATGTCGCTGTGAAATTTGCGCTGTCCACGTTGATGTAATCCGGCCAGTTGCGTTCCGCAGATTCCAGTGCCAAAACAACCAATGGCATCTGTTTTGCTTTTTCGCTGACGGTGATAACGTCACCTGGTTTTACCTGATAAGATGCGATTTTAACGCGTTTGCCATTGACATAGATGTGACCGTGGCTGACCAACTGGCGTGATGCAAAGACGGTTGGTGCCAATTTTGCACGATACACAACGGCGTCCAAACGACGTTCCAGCAAACCAATCAAGTTATCTGGTGTGTCACCCTTCATATTATCTGCTTCCAAATAATATGCACGGAACTTCTTTTCACCGATGTTGCCATAGTAACCCTTTAATGTCTGTTTTGCGCGCATCTGTTTTGCGTAATCAGACGAATTGCCACCACGAGATGTTGGCCCATGCTGACCAGGTTTGTATTTACGTTTGTTAAATGGAGATTTTGCCTGACCCCACAGGTTCACGCCCAAACTGCGGGCGATTTTCAATTTACGAGTGCTGCGTTTCGCGCCTGCTCTTGCCATAATATTATCCTTTGTTTTTGGTTTTTAGGTGCCAGATTTTTCACAGATTCCTTATCGCGTGCGATGCCAAAAAACCATCGTCGCAGTAATCAGTTCTGATTGTCCAGCGGGTGGTATCTTAGTGTATTTTTGTTCGGAAATCAAGTATTTTCTGAATATTCAGGCGATTTTTCACGTTACACGATGTGGCAAAGCATTCCGCACGGTCGAAATGTCGCCCAATTTGATTGGTTGCGTGGGCATCATCACTGATTAAAACCGGAATATCACGGGCGGCCGCGGCGGCTAAAATGCGCGCACTGGGGTACGGTTCATCAATTTTTGCGGTGTACAGACCGGTATTTACCTCTATACCGCATCCGGCGGTGCGAATGGCATCCAATGCGTCACATTCTGCGTCGTGCCACACCGCATTGCGCCCCAGTCCAACCTTTTTATACAAATCCAAATGTGCCATCCATGTAAACAGACCGGACGCCGCCGCATCGCGAATATTTGCCCAATATGTTTTCAGCATCTGGGTCTGGTCATCCGGCGACGCGTGCGCGGCATCGTGCGTATTGCACAAAACGCCCCCATATTCCACAAAGTGCGCCGCACCGATAACATAGTCGGGTTGCAGAATCCGAACGGCGCGTTCAAAACCGCTGTGCCACGCGGGGTATGCGAAATAATCAACCTCCATCCCGCGCAAAATACGAATCCCAGACGTCTGTGATAATTTATTCAGTTCGTCATAGTGCGCGCGGAACTTTTCAATAGTTTCATCAAAAGAATCCGAATATATGCCACTGTACCCACCACGCACGGCGTATTTATACATTGGCGCGCGACGAATATTTGGGTGCACGATGAAATGATTTGAAATCCCGATTGTGTGCATACCCAATTCTGTGGCACGTGACGCCATTTCGGCGGGCGTGTTTTTACCGTCGAAACCGATTGTATGGGTATGCAGCGTAAAATCTGGCATCAGAACTTTACCGTTGGGTTGGCGCGTGACGCGTCGTCGGACGCAAACATTTGTTCATGCGTAATACCAAACGCGCGCGCGACAATGTTTGATGGAAACTGGTCAATCTGGGTATTCAATGCCATGACCACGGTGTTATAGAACTGGCGCGATGCCTGAATTTTATTTTCTGTATCGGACAATTCACGCTGTAATTCCAGAAAGTTTTCATTTGCGCGCAATGTTGGGTAGTTTTCCGACAATGCAAAGATGCTTTTCAATGTCTGGGACAACTGATTTTCCGCCGCCGCACGTGCGTCACCGGTTGCATTCATGGCCGAATTGCGCGCTGCAATAACCGCGTCCAGTGTTTCGCGTTCGTGTTTGGCCGCGCCACGCACTGTTTCGACCAAATTAGGAATCAAATCATAGCGACGCTTTAATTGGGTGTCGATTGTGGCAAATGCCTCGCGCGCCTGATTTTTGCGTGCGATCAGACCGTTATACACGGCGATAAAATATAAAACGAAAATTGCAACGATTGCGATTGCTGTCCACATGATTTAATCCTTTTGTTATTGTTCAATACTATTGTAGTGCAAACGGGGAAAAATACAACCACGAAAATCCTAAGATTTGTGCGCCGAATGGCGCAGGATACGGCAATGGGTGTTAGGCCACAGGCGACACTCTCTCACCCCGTTGCACGCCAGTGCGACACATAATAAAAAAACGGGGCGATGCCCCGTTGATTTGATTATGATTTTTTCCAGAACGCAAAACTGCGGCGGGTTGTTTTTTCCTCGCGCTGTTTGCGGTCTTCGGTTGCGCGGCGATGTTCCGCGCGACGTTCATGAAATCTCCGTGCAGATTCTTCGTCGCGTTGAATCAATTTCAATTCTGTTACCGACAGTTTACCATTACGAACTTCTTCTTCGAATTCAACGATATCGTTTTCATTCAAGAATCTGATGCCTGCGGCCTTTAACGCGCTGGAATGAACAAATACATCATCTGTGTTGCCGTCCGCGTTTGGCGCATCTGGTGTAATGAAACCAAAGCATTTTTTACCGTTATACCATTTTACTTTACCTTGACGCATAATCTAAGTCCTTTGTTATGCTTGTTATGGTTCTGTGCAACTCTTACGCTGAACCTATGGTAATTTTGACGAATTTGGCGACGCAATGCAAGAAAATAACTTTCCTATGGATTTAGGAAAAAATATGATATAATTGCGCGCCGGAAACAAATAAAGCGGGGCAAATCGCCCCGCTCTGTTTTTATTACTTGCCGTCTTTCTTGTAGTAACGCTGAACCTCTGTCATGACAAAGTTGAACAGGCGGCCCGACAATGTATCAACCGGCACAGACCACCCACGATGACCGTACGGCATTGCCGCAACCAAGACAAAATTCGCCATAAAGCGGAAAATTTCTGATTCTTGGGCCTGTGTCAATTTGGTTGGTGCATCAGTGATATGAAACACTTCGTTTTCAATGGCATCTTCTAATTTACCCATAATGCGTTCAACAACGCGCGGTGGGTAATACAGTGTGCATTTTTTCGGGAACCCTTCGAACAAGGCGACGTTGTTACCTTGGCCGTACAAGATGTTCCACCCCACACGGTCAAACAAACTTTCCAAGCAGTCGCATATCATCAGGTTGTATTCTTTCGCGCCCCCTTCCATAAAATCGGCCAAGCGGCGTTCGATATTCTGGCTGGTCTTGCACGCCTTTTTACGTGCAACCTCGTAATGTTCATGGGTCTTGCGTTCGTATTCAAAAAATGTACGAACCTGACATATAATTTCCATGGGCACGACAAAACCATCTTTGCCGATATCAATAATCAGTTTGGCGTCACGATAATTACGCGGATTGTCCATATCATAGAAATTATCACGCACGGACAAAATACGTTCCGGCATCATTTCACGCACACGTTCGATAAACGTACGCGCCTGTGGAATTAAATCGAACAGGCACTTTACGCGCCATACGTCCTGCAAACGCAGACGTGGCGGCTGAATTTTATCCAGCGCACGTACCAATTCCACCGCGATTTGTTCGTGACCCGAACCGATAATTGACAAGACGGTTTCAGATGGTGTGGAAATATAGCGTTCGGACAATTTTTCACGAATCTTTTTCGCGATTGCGTTGGCGGATGCCTCGCGCTCGTGCGCGGCGATTACGCGGTGGACTGTGGTGGCAACCTCGTCCACGTACATGGCATAGTATTTACCCACCACTTTGTCCAAGGCGCGATCAACGTTTTTCTGTGCACCAACGATAACCGTCACAATGGACGACACCGCCAGATCGATTTTATGTCCGGCCTCGCTGGAAAAGAACTGATTTCGCATCGGATCGGCGTCCAAACGGTGATGCACGATGTATGGCGATAACGGATTGATGTCCGCGATGCGCAGGGGTTCATCAATCGCGCTGTCGGTGGCATAGTCATAGCGCGTCACCGGTGCTTTTGGTGCACCGAAACATTTGCCCAGGAAATAAAATACCTCGCGATACCATTTCATACTGTCCGAATACAGGCGGGACAGGTATGCGGCGGCCTCGTCATTGATGCGGCCAGATGCGCGTGCGACCTCTATCGCGGCCAGATTTTTTCTGTCATGATCCGCAACCATATCATCGATATAGTTTTCTGGATACGGGGCTGTCATAGTTTTATATCTCCATTACTTCATAATCGGGAACAGGATTACGTCGCGCAGGGTTGGCTGGTCAAAGATAATACTGGCCAAACGATCAACACCAACACCAACGCCCGAAATCGGTGGAAAACCGTGTTCCATTGCACGGACATAGTCGTTGTCCGGATTAAATGCTTCTTCGTCACCACCGGCGATATTTTTCGCCTGTTGTTCAAATGCCGCCAACTGTTGGATTGGATTTACCAATTCTGAGTATCCCTTGCACAATTCTGCGCCGCATACCAGCAACTGGAACATATCCAAGCAACGATCGTCTGCATCGCTGTGACGTGCCAATGGTACCATATATGTTGGATAGTTGTATAGGAACGTTGGCTGAACAATGCTGTCGCGAATCTTGCGCTTATAAACATAATCAACCAATGTTGGGACAGATTTCAAATCGTCCAATTCGCCGGCTGGGAACATACCCTGATCGACCAGTTGTTTGCGCAACGCATCAACATCATCAAAGTCCAAGATATTGCACCCAAACAGTTCATTCATACGGGCGGTATAATCCATCATTTCATATTTGCTGAAATCCAGTTCTGTGCCCTGATACGAAATCTGCAATGTGCCACGGCAACGCTGAATCAGGTTCTGAATCAATTCCCATGTGAATTTCAGATTGCGTTTCCAATCCCAATATGCCGCATACCATTCCACCATTGTAAATTCTTGCAGGTGCATGGCATCCATACCCTCGTTACGGAAATCCTTGGCAACCTCGTACACACGGTCAAAACCGGCACAGTTTGCCAATTTCAGGAATAATTCTGGGGAAATGCGCAACTGGAAATCCGCATCCAACGCATTGTGATGTGTCAAGAATGGACGTGCCGCCGCGCCAGATGCAACATTCTGCATAACCGGTGTTTCGATTTCCAAAAATCCGTTATTATTCATAAATTCACGCCAATACTGTGTCATCTTGAAACGCCCCAACAATGTATTACGGGTTTCAGGATTTGAAATCACGTCCAAGTAACGCTGGCGATAACGGGTTTCTGTATCGGTCAGACCGTGGAATTTTTCCGGCAATGGGCGCAGTGCCTTGGACAGAATAGTGTATTTTGCAACGCGAACGGTCAATTCACCAGCGGTGGTGTGGTACAATTCGCCATCGATCCCGATAAAGTCACCCAAATCAACGTTGGCTTTCATAAACTTGTATTGGTCTTCGCCCAATTCTTCGCGGGACATAGAAAACTGAATTTCACCGGCGATATCATAAATACGGCCGAACATCAATTTGCCCAACCAACGCAACGCCGTTATGCGCCCCGCCAGTTTTACCGCCGTGCCGTCCGCCAATGCGCGCGCATCGGCAATAGTATGTGTACGGTCAAATTTGTCTTTCCACACAACGCCATCGCGGGCGCGAATGTTTTCCGCCTTTTGCAGGCGCGCCTGTAATTCATTGGTTGAAATTGTTGTGTTTTCTGACATTTTTCTTTTTCCCTTTTCATGTACTGTTATAAAAAACGGACGCAGAAAAGTGCGTCCGTCGTTAAAACTGATGGTCGCACGCAATTTATAAAAATTTTTTCAAATTTAACATTTTCATTTCTTTCTGTGTTAGACCGTTTCACCCGTTTGGGCCACCGCATTATTACGGAATTTTTTATAAATGTAAAGAATAAATTCGCGCACCATAAAATAAAAATATAATGCAAGAAAAAAATTATTATAAATTATAATTATTTTCTTGTAATAACCTTTACAAAATGATATTTATGCGGCATCAAATGCATGGGGATTTATACTTGGGGTGACCCGCGTTATAAATCTGGCATAATTTTATACCAAGGGGGGAATTTCTGATGAAAGCAAAACAGAAAAAAATGTTACGTATCTGTGGCATTGCGGCGGCGATTATCGCGGTGGCGTTCGTTATCGTGAAATACGTTGTTGCCATTCGTCCGTATTCGTATGCCGGCACGCTGGAAACGACCAAGGTTATCGTGTCTGCACGTGTGGCGTCCGATATTTCTGAATTTAACGTGGCCGAAGGGGACACTGTGGCGCGCGATCAAACGTTGATGACGTTGTCATGCGATGCGTACAAGATTTTGGCGCAACAGTTGGACAATGACTATGCCCGCGCTGAC
>JAUNMD010000052.1 GCA_030531915.1 Pseudomonadota bacterium | reverse complement strand
TTCCCTTCGATCGCTTTCCACCAGACCGTACCTGCCTCGAAAAACCAGTCGTCCGTCACCGTCTCATCGGAAACGAGCGTGCGTGAGCCGTCCGCCGCCGAGAAGACCGGCGCATAACGTCGCCAGTTTGTCGCGCGGACGACTTCCGTCGTGCGGTGCCAGCAGTCAGACCAGTCACGACCGCCGTAGGGGCGCATGGAGTCGGAAGAGCGCATCGCGCCGAACGTGCAGCCCAGTACCGCGCCGAGATAGATCTCGTCCTCCACATTGACGAGGGCCTTGGCCGCGTCCGCCTCGCCCAGACGCAACAGAATCTGCGTCCGCTCGGCGGCGTTGCACAGCGTGAGCGGCTGCATGAGGTCGTAGATGCGCAGGACATCCGCAAAGCGCATGATCTGCCGCGCATGATCCCGCCAAGGCGCGTCTTCCGCCGCACGTCCCGTGCACGTCATCGTGCCATCCGCGCCGAAGGAGAGTCCATTGAATGGCGCGCCCATGACAGCGCAATGCTCGA
This sequence comes from Pseudomonadota bacterium, assembly GCA_030531915.1. Taxonomy (GTDB): domain Bacteria; phylum Pseudomonadota; class Alphaproteobacteria; order Rs-D84; family Rs-D84; genus Enterousia. Next base: position 6,323 of record JAUNMD010000052.1, on the reverse strand, counting down.
CGGACACGTCGGGCGCCTCCGCGTCCCTCGCCTCGCTGAACAACCGCCGATATTCCGTCGAACCGGAATGCACCCCCCAGTCGACCTTGAGATAGCCGATGCCCGCTTCGGCGCACCAGCCCAATTTTCGCTTCAAGTCTTCACGGGTAGCGGCCACGTTCAGGCGGTCGCCCCGCTTTTCGCCCTTAGCCTGTGCCGCAACCCACAGCCCCGCACCGCGCCAACCGAGATCAAGAAGCGTGCGATTGAGGCCGCGCATGCGGGAGGCGGGCGTCCCCGTAAACGACGGAAACCGTTCCGCGTCCGCGACCAGCGAGCCGAACGGTTCGATGGACTTGCCGGGGGCCTCGCCGTACGGGACGTCCCAGCCGTCGTCCAGCACACAGTAAAGGCGGTCACGCACGGACGGGTAGTAGCTTTTCGCCCAGCCGTCAAACAGGATACGCTCGTTCAGGTTGTCGCGCGCCCACGCGATACCTTGGTCGCCGTGGAACGAACTGCCCATCAACCCCAGCTTGACCGACTTCCCGACCGAGTGCGACTGCGTCTCCCACGTACACCAGTAGTCGGGCGAACCGCCGCTCCGGCTGGTCTTTCCGTGTCCCAAGGGCGATAGGCAGCCACCGGCGGCGGAAGACGCGCACAGTTCCAGAAACGTTCGTCTGTCCATCTTCATCGCGACTAAAATGAGATTACAAATTTGACTTTCATTTCAACTGCACCTCGATGAGCGGTCCTTCGGGGCCAGCGGATGGAGGTAGTCGAACACATCGTGCAGACAAGTTCGTTTTCATTTTCAACGGAACGAGGTGCCACGGGAACCTTCCATCAGGACGCAGGGGCGGCGGGCGAAGGCCGTTTCGTCCTCGGCCGAGGCGGGCGTCTCGGGCATCATGCCACAGCCTCCGCACCAGACATCGACGACCGAACACGACACGCCCTTCGCCGTCGCGGCACGATGGAGATACACCCAGAAATCATCACGCTTCCCGCTTCCGCCGCTCTCGGAAATCCAGACGGGCTGATTGCGCTTGGACGCAAAGGCCGTCATCTGCCGCAACCGACCGATCGCCTCTTTCAGATACCTTTCGGCCTCGTCTTGCGTCTTGCCGATGCCAATGCTGTAATCGTCAATGCCGAGAATATCCACATAGGCATCGCCGGGATAGCGCGCAAGGAACGTGTTGTCCGTGTCACCCTCGCGTCCGAACGACTTCCAGTGCCGATCCGGCGTGTAGGCAAAGAGGATTCGGTCCGGCCCGCACGCGCGGCGCAGGTAGTCCGCCTCAAGTCGACTGAGCGCGCGGAGCTCCGCCGGGGTACACCAGGTGTCGCCCCACCAGAACCAATAGCCGTCCGCCTCATGCGGATAGCGCAGGATGACGGGAATGGGTTTTCCCGTCTCGGGGTCGTTCAGCCCGTTGAAGAAGTCCGCGATGTCCGCAAGCTGCGCGAGAAACCACGCACGCGGGTTCTTGAACGCCGTCCGGTAGCTCTTGCCGTCGGCCGTTCCCGTTCCGCACGGGTCGCCCGTACCGTCCAAGATCTGGCGAACGACGTTACGGTTCGTACCCATGCTCGTGAAGCGATAGGACGCCTGGGGAAATCCGTTTGTGCAATACGGATGATCCATGTGCCAGGTGAAGACCATGACCGCGCCGAACTCGACCCACTGCTTCTGGACAGCCGCCGTCAGGCTCGCGCGGTTGACGGCATAGTAGCGCGGCGATTGCCACGTGCCGACGACGGACAGGAGATCCATGTAGTTGACCAGCGCACGGCGTCCGTCCGAGTAGCGGCTCACGTAGTCGCACGTCAGCTTGACGTCGGCGAGCGGCTTCGGCCGAAGGCGGCCGTCCTTCTCCTCGGCAAAGCGCATGTCGCCCTCCTTGGCACCATACCAAAGCCACGGGTCCGTCCACGCCCAGTAGTAGTTCGGCGACCTGCCGACCTCCCGCAGTTTCGCGAGAACCTTCTCCGCATTCGAGTCGGACGAGCGTCGTGACGTATCGCCCTTTCCGGCGCGCGCGTTTATTTTCGCATCCGCGTACAAGGCGGGTAATGCGGCCAGGGCCGCAAGCAGAATCACGTTCTTCATGTTCGCCCTCCCGTTTACCGAATGATGAAGACGATTCCACCGCGCACGTTGGCCAGCGTGTAGAAGCCCGTGTTCATCTCGGACAGGGTGAAGGTCACGACGTTCCCCGACACAACCGGCTCGATTCCCTGGACGCGAAATACGGATGAACCTGGTTCGCGATACAGTAGACGCCAACCCTGGCTCCGGTACCCCTTACCATCTTTTTGTTCCCTCATCGAGAACGATAGACGGATGGGAGAACCGACCGTCCCCGTCCGAACGACACGCCAGACGCGCGCAAGCCGTTCCGAGACCGCCCCTCCGCGCACGCTGTCATCCGTCGTCCAGTCATCCAGCCCGTTGTGCCCGAAGACGACGGAGCATCCGACCGTCAACGCCTCCTTTTCCGTCGCCGCCAGCGACAACTCCGCCGACGTGTCCTGTGCCCGGACGGCGGGAACGCCCGCCGACTCGGAAAGGGATCCGACCGCCGCAAGGTCACGGTCGTAGCCCTGCGCGTCGGCTTCGGCCGAGGCAAACCGCGCACTGGCCGACGCCTTGCCGCAGTAGCTCAACATTTCTTCCCGAACGATCAAGCGCTCCATGTCGTCCAGTCGGCGGTTGTAGACGCGCACCTCCGCAATGTCGCCGACAAACGGCGGATTGTAGTATTCCCAGTTGGACGCGGCAAAGGAATCGCCGATGGCAAAATAGGTCATCGCCGTCGCGGGCGCATCATTCCCGGTCGTCGAGGTCAGCGGATTGCCGTTGACCGCGCCATCGATCGTCTTCCCGCTGCGGCTGAAGTCGGTCAGGAACCAGTCATTGTTCGACAGCGTGCCGAACTCATGATACCGACCGTTCACGAAGCCTCGAACCTTTCCGTTGTTGAGGACATAGGGCCCAAGCCGTTCCCACGAAACCGGCTCCAGTCCGAAGACGGGATGGCCGGCGCCGTCTGCACGACCGATGTCTGTCGGATAGACGGTCATGAACAGGCTCACCTCGTCCGTGATGCCGAGCGTGGTCTGCTCCGTCGACCGCAGAAAGCCGTAACCGGGGAATCGGATTAGGTCGTGCTGCGTGCCATCGGCCCGGACGAGCCCGCCAACAACGCGCATCACGCTGCCGGAAAAGCTCGACACGTCAATCGCCTCGCCCAGCGATCCCTGGTTCTTCCACTTCGTCACGACGCCGTCCTCCCCGGCCGTCACGCCCATGTCCGCCCGGAACCGCGCCATCGGACGTCCGATGGACACCGTTCCGCCCTGCCGCAGAAGCGCAAGAAGCGTTCCCGTCTTCAGATCCTCGTCCGTGAGGATGAAGGAAACAATGCCCGCCGCCGTGTCGCTCGCCGCTTCCGCCGCGACGGGCTCATACGCCTCGGTATCCGCCTTTTTCATGACCAAGGTATAGCGAAGCCCCGTGTCATTCGAGGCCATGCGCAGGGAGACGCGCACCGAGCCCGCCGACGTGCCGTGGCGCTCAAGCCGCCAGGCGCTGACCGTCCGGTAGTCGCCGAGTGCCGCGTCATACGTCCATCCCTCGACGCCGTTCTTCCGTGCCGCGAAAACGTAGTCCCCGTCTCCGTCCAGACCGGAGGCGACCTCAAGCCGCAGGCAGTCCGCCGACCACCCGGAGACGGCGGCGCGACCGGGAAGGTTGCCCGCCGTCGTCGATCCGACGCCCACCACGTCCTTGATCCAATAACCCGCAGCCTCCGTGCCCCCTTCATACACGCGGGAATCGCCGGAAAGCACGATGCCGAACTCGGCACAGAGCGTCGTCCGGGCGATGGCCATCTCGGCGTCGTTGAGCGCGCGGTTGTAGATGACGAGGGCTCCGACGTCCATGGAGGGACGGTATTGGGCCTCCATCAAATCGTAGTGCGCGCCAATCTCGAAACGGGCCGGATGGGCCGGATAGACATTCTGGGCATCCGCGAGCGTCATGCTCCAGCCATTCCGCCCCACCGTCATCGTCGAGGAGGCCATGCGCGCATCGCACAAGATCGAACTCCCATAGACGCCCCCGTAGTTCCCTTTCCAGCCAAGCTCGTTGTTCAGCGCATACGAACGGAAATTGGCGCCGTCGCTGCCCGGCGAGAACATGCCGATCCGCGCCGGTGTGTCCCCGCCCTCGCCTCTCGTGAATCCCCAGAACGTCATTCCGCCGGAATTCTCCTTCACGTTCGTCAGGAAGAACCAAGTCATGTCGTTTCCGAGATTGAAGTCAACCGCCGTTCCCGGTGCCGTGTAGAGATGCTGATACCGCGAGCTGCCGTCCCAGCTCTCGGCATACGGCCGCCAGTTCATGCGCACGGACGCGGCATACGTGCCGTCGGCGCGCCTGAATGCGCGTTCGCAGAAGTAGGGGCGCTCGGCCGTGTTCGTCTCGCATCCCAGCGTCACCGCACAGTTGCCGGAACTCGTCCAGCCGTTGACATACGTGACAGCATAAGCCCCTTCCGACCCCGTCCCCTTCTGGATACTCGCTTCGGACGTTGCACTCCACAGGGCCTGAAGACCCTCTTCTGCGAGCGGTGTGGCCACGGCCGACAGGCCGACGGCTGCGGTGATCGTCGTAATCGTCTTCTTCATGTTCATATATACCTCCTTGGCATTCTGTTTCATTTCTTGAGATCGGAAGCCATCCGGTCGGTTTCGGACACCTCGAACCGCGTGGCGACGACGGACTGGCGACGCTTGTCGTTCCAGTACTTGAGATAGGTCACGGCGACGATCGTGCCGTCCGCCGTCATCACAAGTCCCGGATAACCGCTGTCGCACCCGTCGTAGTTGTGCAGCAGCTTGATCCGGTAGGAATTGCCCTGCCGGGCGTGGCGCAGTTCGTCGAACGTGCCGACCCAGCCGACGAAACTGCCCTTCGCGGGGGAATTCGGCGCCATGTCGCGGAACGCGACGAACAGGCGGCCGTCCGGCAGCTGCAACACCTGATGGCGGTCGCCCGTCAGCGCCCAGTGCGTCTCGACGGGCACTGACCACGTTGCGCCCTCGTCCGACGAGAAGCTCATGAGGCTCGAACTCCAGCGGCCTTCCGTCCGTAGCAACATCGCCAGCGTCTTGCCGTCCGGCGAACGGAAGACGCACGGCTCGCAGCAGTCGCGTTCGCCCGAAAAGACCAGCTTCGGCCTTGACCAGGTGAAGCCCCCGTCGCGTGTCACGGACGTCAGGACCTGGCGCGGACAGTCCACGGTATCGCGTCCCCGATGGTAGGCCGCGAGGTAGGAGCCGTCTTTCAGGCGCACCATCGACGAGAAGGTCATGACACAGGCGAAGTCGCGGCCGAGCGGAGGCATCCGCTTCCACGTCAAGCCGTCGTCCTCGCTCATGATGCGGGGCATCATCGTCTCCAGCGCGGTCGGCCAGGTGAGCGCGGCGAAGATCCAGTAGCGGCGATGTCCGGACGGATCCGCGAGACGGTAGATGCTCGGACAGTTCACCATGTTTCCAGAGCCGTCCGGCAAGCGGTTCTCGACCTGTGTCCACGTCACGCCGCCATCCTTCGATTCGGCCAGATGCGTCATCGGCCCGCCGTGCCCCGCCGTCCAGGTCACCAGAATCGTCCGCCCGTCTTCGAGGATGCCCGCCGTCGGATGCCCCTGGTAGTCGGTCTCCGTCCCGGCAGCGATGACGGACTGCCGCGCTGTCTCGGACGAGATGTCCACGAGCGGGAACGTCTTGCCGAGGCGGACGCCCTCTCCAATCTTCCGCAGCTGACGCGCCGGATCGTCGCGTCCCGGCCGCGTGAACGTCTCCGCCGTCACGCGCACCTCATGGATGCGGATCTTCGCCCCGTGCGGCTCGAAGCCGATCCAGCCGAACGGCCAGGGATCCTTCTCCAGCCGCCAAAGGCGGAGACCATCCACCGAGACGTCCAGGCCGCCGTTCTTTCGGACAACCTCAAGGACGAACGGACGTCCGGGGGTGATGACGTCCGCCGTCGCGATGTCCAGCTGGTTGGTCTGATGCCACCTGAAGTACCAGCCGTCGGAGCGTAGACGTCCGTTCGCGTCCCGCAACCACAGCCTCTGGTCGCTCATGTAGCGGAGGCAGGGCGTCGCGCCCGTGGGAAGGTCGACGGTCAGCGACATCCGCACCGTCACCTCCGGGCCGTCAAAGCCCTGCGGAAGGTACCAGACGTCCCCTTCCAGTGCCCGATTCGACACCAGGACCTTCGTTTGCGGCGATGGCGGCAAACCCGGCAACGACAACGGCAGCTT
>JAUNMD010000051.1 GCA_030531915.1 Pseudomonadota bacterium | reverse complement strand
GCATTTGTTGTCGGTACGGACGACAATCTGTACGCCGTGCGCATGCGTGATGGCGCGATTTACTGGCGCGCAAAATTGGACGCGCAATCTGCACCGACATACGCCGATGGTACGATTACCGTTGGACGACAAAAATTTGATGCCACCAGTGGCCAAGAAAAATAACAAATGCCCCAAACGGGGCATTTGTTATAGTTATACCCCCTGATGACGGGGAATAAAAAAACGGGGCGATGCCCCGTTTTTTTACAGTTGTGCGCGAACTTCTTGAACCTCGTAACATTCGACGCGGTCGCCTTCTTTCAAGTCATTGTACTTGTCAAAAGACATACCAAATTCAACGCCGGCGACGGATACTTCTTTGACTTCGTTCTTTTCGCGGCGCATTTCGCCAATCTTGCCATCATAGATAACAACATTATTGCGCAACAAACGAACAAACGCATCTTTCTTTATCACACCTTCGGTCAGGCGGCAACCCGCAACACGGACGCCCTTGCCCACCGTGAACAATGCGATAACATCGGCATAACCGATAAAGTTTTCTTTCTTTTCCGGTGCCAGTTTACCAGACAAGATTTCTTTGATTTCGTCGGTAATACGGTATACAACGCTGTGATAGCGAATATCCACATTGCCCGCACGCGCCATATCGCGAACCGCAGCATCGGCACGAACGTTAAACGCAATGATTACCGCACCGGACGCCGTGGCCAGACGAATGTCGCCCTCTGTAATCTGGCCAACGCCAGACGACAAGATTTCAACGGACGCCTTGTCTGTATGAATATCGCGCAGCATATCGGTAATGGCCTCTACACTGCCCTGAACATCGGCGCGCAAGATAATTGGCAACACCAATTTCTTGGATTCATCGCGACGTGCAAACAATTCTTCCAGTGATGAACGTTTGACAGCGTTGGCCTTGTCCTTGGCCTGTTGCACGCGGTATGCGGCAACTTCGCGGGTTTGGGCCTCGGTTTCCATAACGTGCAATTCGTCACCCGCATTTGGAACGCTGTCCAGACCCAAAACAACGGCTGGTTGCCCAGGGCGTACGGATTTTACACGTTCGCCGGCCGAATTTATCAGACCACGCACGCGACCAAATGTTTCACCAACAACGAATACATCGCCAATCTTTAATGTGCCCTGACGCATCAGAACGGTTGCTGTTGCGCCCAGACCCTTTTCCATTTTTGCCTCGACCACATATGCGACGGCAGGCATGTCTGGGTCGGCCTTTAATTCCATCATATCGGCTTGCAACAAAATTGCTTCTTCCAATTTATCCAAACCGATGTGTTTTGTTGCAGAAATTTCAACACACTGGACATCACCACCCATATCTTCAACCTGAACCTCTTGCTGTAACAAGTCGGTCTTTACGCGGGTTGGATTGGCCTCTGGTAAATCGATTTTATTGATTGCGACAATAAATGGAACTTTGGCCGCACGAATGTGATTTATCGCCTCGATGGTCTGGGGCATAATAGAATCGTTTGCCGCAACAACCAACACGACGATGTCCGCCATTTGCGCACCACGTGCACGCATTGCGGTAAATGTTTCGTGTCCTGGGGTATCCAAGAATGTGATTTCTGCGCCTGATTTTGTTTTAACCTCGTACGCGGAAACGTGCTGGGTGATACCGCCGGCCTCGCCCGCGGCAACGTGCGCATTACGCATCGCGTCCAACAGTGACGTTTTACCATGGTCAACGTGACCCACAACAGTGACAACCGGTGCACGTGGTTGCAGGTGTGCAGGATCAGGTTCGCGTTCCAGTTGATCTGCATATGGTTTTGTTACAACACGTTTGACCGTTGCGCCAAATTCAGTTGCAACCAATTCAGCCGTATCGGCATCAATCGACTGGTTCTGGGACGCCATCATACCCATTTCCATCAATTTCTTGATAACATTGCCAACCTTTTCCGCCATGGCGGCCGCCAAATCTTTGACGGTGATTGTTTCGCCCAGTTGAACCACATGTTCGATTTTCTGGGGGGCGGTAAAGATTGCGCGCGCCTTTTCACGGAAACGTTTCAATGACGCTTCGCTGCGGCGGCGGTTTGCACCACGAATACCGATTTCATCATCGTCGTCGCCATCGCCAATAACAATGTCATGCAGGGAAATTTTTCCTGATTTTTTGAAATCTTTCTTGGACGAATTGTGACGATTGCCATACGGGCGGGCATTGTCTTCTTCGTCATCGCGCGCGCCACGGAATGCGTGGTGCTGTTGCGTTTGTTGCGTGGCAGGTTGCGATTGCGGTTGCGCAGCAGCGGGCTTTTTCGCGGGCTGCGATTGCGCGGCGGCCGGCTTTTCTGGTGCGGGTGCGGCAACACTTTCACGCGCGGCCAGTTGCGATTTCACCTGTTCGTATTCTGCGGCCTCGCGCGCGATTTCCGCCTCGCGCGCGGCACGGGCGGCCTCTTCTTCGGCTTCGCGGGCACGACGCTGTTCTTCGCGGGCACGGGCGGCCTCTAAGACTGCGCGCAATTTTTCATCAGCGGCGTTTTTTGTTGCGGCCGGTGCGACCGGTTCATCACGCAATTCGCGCGTCCCAGGTGCAACGACGCGACGGCGACGTTCAACACGTACCGCATCGCCTTTTTTACTTTGCACCGCATCAATGGTTACAGATTTTCCCAGTGTCAGTGTTGCCATATATTTTTACCCCCGTATTAGTTACATAAATACCCACGATGCAACGCGCACCGCGGGTTTTTATTATTCAGCGTCCCCTTGGGTTATGCCATACGCCAGTTCACGTGCCTTCATAATAACGCGGCCCGCCAAACGCGCAGACATTGTGTCTTCGCCCAAGATTTCGACCAATTCGTCGGTTGCCAAATCCGCCAAGTCAGACAATGATTTGATACCGTTTTCGCCCAGTTTCATAATGATTGGACGTTTTACGAAATCGAATTTCAACAAATCGTCAGACATACCCATTGCATGACCGTTGTCGATGTATTCTTGTTCAACCTTGGTCAAATATGCCTTGGCACGGTTCTGCAATTCTGCCGCCAATTCTGGATTGAACCCTTCGATAGATTCCAATTCAGACGCATCAACGAATGCGATTTCTTCGACGGTACGGAAACCTTCTGTAATCAGCAGGTGCGCAATCATTTCATCAACGTCCAGCGCACGGATAAACAATTCTGTCTTTTCTTTGAATTCTTTGGCACGACGTTCTTGTTCTTCGGTCTCGTTCATAACGTCGATGTTCCAGCCCGTCAACTGTGATGCCAAACGGACGTTCTGGCCACGGCGACCGATTGCCAATGACTGTTGATCTTCGGTAACGACGACGGCCGCGCTGCGTGTGTCTTCGTCAACGATAATCTTGGCAACCTTGGCCGGCTGCATCGCATTGACGATAAATACCGCTGGGTCATCAGAATACAAAATGACGTCAATCTTTTCGCCATGGCATTCGTTGATAACCGGCTGAATACGTGTACCCTTGATACCGACGGTCAGACCAACGGCGTCAATCGATGGGTCTTGGGTTTCAACAGCGATTTTTGCGTGTGACCCAGGTGCACGTGACACGGATTTAATTTTAATAACACCTTCATAGATTTCAGGGACTTCTTGGACAAACAATTTTTCCATGAACATCGGGTGCGTACGGGTCAAGAAAATCTGTGGGCCGGAATTAGAACGCGCAACGTCCATAATCAATGCACGGACGCGATCACCAACCGCCAAGCGTTCGCCTGGAATCAGTTCGCTGCCCTTGATGTAACCTTCGGCCTTGCCATTGATGTCAACGAAAACGTTGCCAAATTCGATACGTTTAACCGTGCCAGATACAATGTCGCCGATGTTATCTTTGAACTCTTCGTACTGACGACCCTTTTCGGCGTCACGGACGCGGGTTGTCATAATCTGCTTTGCGGTCTGGAATGCCATACGGCCAAATTCTGGTTCTGGCAGTGGGTCTTCGACAACGTCGCCAACCATTGGGTTCTGGGCGTATTTTTTCGCCTGTGCAACAGTCAACATGGTGTTGGCATCGTATTCATCGCCCATGGATTCTGGGGACGCAATAACAGTGAACAAACGTTTGACATATATCGCCCCATTTTTGCGGTCAATGGTCGCCGTGATGTTAAATTCTTCGCCATATTTGTGTTTGGCAATTTTGGCGATTGCCGCCTCTAATGACTCAATCACGATTTCGCGATCAATCTGCTTGTCCTGGGCCAATGATTCAATGGCCAACAGCAAGTCCTGACGGGGCATAGAAACAAAAGACATTTATTTTTCTCCTTCGTTTGTAATATGTCTTTACTTATAAGGGCGGGGTTTTTCAACCCCGCCCCTAAAAAAACTTTTTAAGAACATTCGTATTATTACCACCGAATCGCCAGAAAGCAAGGAAAATTAGCAATATATATTTGACGGCTCTGCTTTTGCGCTTTATACTGCGGGGTATGAGAATACTGAACAGATATTTTTCGCGCCAGTTGGTCGCAATTTTTGTCATGCTGTTGCTGGTACTGACCGGATTGGCGTGGATGGTACAGATTATGTCCATGCTGAAATTCTTGCTCAGTTATGGTGTCGCACTCAGTAATTTCTTGGGATTGACGGTGTTGATGTTGCCGTTTATTGTGTCTATTATTATTCCGTTTGTGACATTTATTGCGGTGATATTTGTGTATAACAAACTGATTGCCGACAATGAAATTACCGTTATGGCGTCGGTTGGGTTGTCACCACGACAGTTGGCGCGTCCGGCGTTGAAATTGGCGGCGGTGCTGACCGTTTTGCATTTTGCGTTAAACATTTGGGCTGTGCCGGTATCACAGGCGCGTTTTTACAGCACACAATGGAATCTGCGTTATGGTTTGGCACACATGAAATTGCAAGAGGGGGCATTTACCCCACTGGCGGACGGACTGGTCGTCTATGTGGACAAGGTATCTGGTCACGACCTGTCACAGGTTATGTTGTCTGATATGCGGGACAAGAAATCACCACTGACGATTTTTGCAGAAAAGGGTAAATTGGTATCAACGGCGCGCGGGTTGTCCATTGTCATGAACAATGGCGCGTTACAGGCGCGAAATAATGGCGCAATGACCACCGGCACATTTGATGCATTTGATATGGATTTGAATTTGACCGACCGCGGCGATGACATTGGGTTCAAGGTTCGCCGTGTGCCAACACTGGAATTGGTCAAGACAGTATTAAACGCCCCAACCGAAAAACAGCACAAACAGGTTTTGTCCGAACTGTGCACACGTTTTTTAAGTCCAATTATGAATCTGGTACTGGCGGCGTTGTGCACGCTGGTATTGCTGCGTTCGTCGCTGTTGCGTCGTCGCGCCAGTTTTGCACCCGCAATGGCGGTATTGGCAATGGCGGTTACAATGGCGGGTTTTATGTCGGCATCAAATATGGTGACCAGTTTTACGGACTTTGTCGTGCTGGCTGGGGTTCAAATGCTGGTTCTGGGTGGTATACTGATTGCTTTGTGTAAGAAATGAAACGACTGATTCCGATTTTTCTGCCGATGTTTTCCGCCGTGTCTGCCATGGCGATGGCGATTGACCCCAATGTGCCCAAGACCATCAAGTCCGACAAAATTGAATATGATGTACGCGCAGAATCAATTAAAACAACCGGCAATACCGAAATCACCAATGCATCGGGCCAGCGTTTAACACTGACAGATTCGTATCTGTCGCGCGATGGGAAAAACCTGTCGGGGGACGATATAAAAATCTGGCTGGGCGAACATGTGTACATTGAATCAGACAATATTGTGCACAATGGCGATGATACGGTTGCATATGATGCAACATTTACAGCATGTGATGATTGCGACGAAATTGGTGATGCGTGGCAGATTTCAACAACACGTACCGTGCACGATATGGAAACACGTATGCTCAGTTTCCATAATCCTGTTATGTGGATTTATGGTGTGCCGGCGTTGTGGTTGCCGTACTTTTCTATGCCAGACCCAGGGGTAAAGCACAAGACCGGATTTTTGATGCCTGATTTGAAATCCACCAACCAGATGGGGACGCAGGTCAATATTCCATTATACATATACCTGTCGGATACGCACGACATGACGGTTACGGCGTCGTACCTGACCCAAGAAAACCCGTTGGTGCAAATCGAACATCGTTTGAATACGGCGCATTCTGAATCCTTGACCCGCGGGTCATTTACACATAATCGCGATGGGGACAATCGTTGGCACATATTTAACAACGATATAATTGAATTGGGCGATAACGCGCGCGCAACGGTATTCTTGGAACGCGCATCTGATAAAACCTATTTGCAGAAATATGGATTCTATGGCGACCAGCCGTATTTGGATTCGGGTGCAAAATTGGAACTGTTTGGGCAAAGCAGTTATGTTGTTGCCGACGCGCATATATTCCAAGAATTGCGTACGTACAACACATGGGTGGCGACACCATCGGGTGACATTTTGCCAAACATTCGTGCCACGCACCAGACATCACCGTTATTCGCCGAAACATACGCAACATTTGGTGCGGACATTTTGGGGATTTCTGGTTCGGGTACGGCATCGCAACGTATGATTGGTGATGCGCGTATTACATCGCCGTGGACATTGTGGGGTGGCAATCGTTTGACACTCAGTATGGATGCCCGATATGATGTGTATAATTTTGATAACACCGATTTGATTGATGGGCAAAAGTTTTCTGGGCTTAAAAATCGTTTCTTGCCCAGTGGGTATGTTGAATGGGGATTGCCATTGTTCCGTCCGTCTGACACGTGGACACAGGTTATTGAACCACGTGCGCGTTTGACAATTATGCGCCATATTGATGATGCAACATTTGCGGCGAACAATGATTCGGCGGGTGCTTTGCTGTCGGACGCAACACTGTTTTCAAACAAGCGTTTTGCGGGT
>JAUNMD010000050.1 GCA_030531915.1 Pseudomonadota bacterium | reverse complement strand
CGGTCGACATCGCGTGAAATGCGAATTGCAGTTCGTCGCCCTCTTTGAATTTCAAATCCAAATTGTTCAAATCCAACGTGCCTTTGGCCGCGCGAATCCAGCCCATTGTGGACAAGATTATGGTCAACGGTTCTTTTTCAATAAATTCGTCGGCGTTGACCACGATTTCTTCGGTCTGTTCCGCCCATGTGGTGCGACGGCGACCCAGTGCGGTCTTTTTATCATAACGCTTTTTAATATCGGTGAACCACGCCTTTAACTGGTCATTCTGCATTTGGTCAGATGCCAGCAATTCTTGCAAATTCTTTTGTTCTGCCAGCAATTCCGCGTCTTCGCGACGGATTTCCATTTCTTCCAATTTACGCAAACTGCGCAGGCGTGTGTTCAAAATCGCCTCTACCTGAACTTCGGTCAATTTGAACTCTGCCATCAAGACGGATTTCGCGTCATCTTCGGTTCTGATGATTTCAATCACCCGATCCAAATTCAGGTACACAATCAGCAACCCGCCCAATATTTCCAAGCGGCGCGAAATGTTCCCCAAACGCCAATTCGTACGACGAACCAAGACGTTTTTCTGGTGCGCGATAAATTCACGCAGAACCGCCCCGATACCCATCACACGCGGTGCGCCATTGGTATCGATAACGTTAAAGTTCATATTGAACCGATATTCCAAATCGGTCATTGCGAACAGGTGCGCCATCATTTTGTCCAATGGGACATTACGGCTTTTCGGGGTGATAACAATACGAACATCAGTTGTGGATTCATCAACAATGTCATCAACCAATGGCAATTTGCGCGCATCAATCAGGCCGGCGATTTGTTCCACCAACTTTGATTTCAACAAACCATATGGAATTTCGGTGATAACCACCTGTTCTGCGCCACGATCCAGTTTTTCAATTTCCCATTTCGCGCGGATGCGGAATGCGCCACGACCCGTTTCATAGTTTTTAACGATTGTGTCAAAACTGTCAATCAAAACGCCGCCCGTTGGGAAATCAGGCCCGACCAGTTTCTTCATAATCTGGGCGGTGGTGGCGTCCGGCTTATCAATTACCAGATTCAGGGCATCACAAACCTCTGCCACGTTATGGGTTGGAATGTTTGTTGCCATACCCACCGCGATACCCATACCGCCGTTGGCCAGCAAGTTTGGAAACGCCCCCGGCATAACCACGGGTTCAGACGTTGTGCCGTCAAAATTCGGCATCATATCAACGCTGTCTTCGTCAATCCCCTCCATAATCAGCATGGCGGCATCGGTCATTTTGGATTCGGTGTAACGATACGCCGCCTGGGGGTCACCATCGATATTACCAAAGTTACCCTGGCCGTCAATCAATGGATAACGTACCGAGAAATCCTGGGCCAAACGCACCATCGCGTCATAGACCGAACTGTCCCCGTGTGGGTGATAGTGACCCAGCACGTCGCCGACCACCGTCGCGCATTTACGAAACGCCGCCGATGGCGACAATTTTTGGCGCAACATGGAATACAAGATACGACGATGTACGGGCTTTAACCCATCGCGAACATCAGGCAGCGCGCGCGATACAATCGTGCTGACCGCGTACGACAAATACCGCTGTGACAGTGCGTCAGACAGTTGCTGTGATTCAATATTTTCGATTATTTCCTTGCTCATTTCCCCCGAAATTTAGAACATTTGAAAAAAAATAACAACAGAAAAAATCCTTTTTTTCAGGGGCAAATTAAAAATTCATTAAAAAATTTAATAATTTTTCAATTTTCCACTTGAAATTTTATCGCGCATAACTATTATATGTATATACAAACTTTGGTTCCCCGTATGGGGCGGGCTGCCGGTAAATAATTATGGCAAGTCGGGGCGGTTTGGATTTCCAAATTGTCTGAATGTACATCGCGAAATTTTTGTATCGCGGTGAACCAATCAAAAACAAAAACGATATCAACATACCATGACCGTACGGTCTGGGTGTGTCTGTTTGATTGCAAAGGAGGTAAAAAATGTCATTCAAAAAAATTGTTCCGTATGTGCTGATTCCGGCGTCTGTGGTTTTGGCGGGCCTGTCACGTGCCAGCAATTCCAATGCCAGCGCACAAACGGCGACCAGTGCACATACCATCGCGGCAATGGATTCCAGCGCAAATCCATTTAGTGCAATGATTGACATCATGAATCCAGAAATGAAATCACAACTGGATCAGATGTCTTTGGACAAAAAGGCCGACGATTTGGTTGATAAATATGTCGATAATATGTTGACCGCACAGCAAAAATTAAAACCTTTGTTGGGCACGGTTAAATACCGCAGTGCCGTTCGCCAAGAATTGCCGGGTGCGCCGGTTGGGTATCACTGTGTGTATGGGCAATACACACAACTGAACCGTGCATTGCGCGATATGGGCGACACATTGACCATTGTGCCAACGGATGCCAGCCGTGCATGTATCGCGTTCAAGTCCGAAATGCGCAAAAAATACGCTGCACCAGAATATCAGAACGCCATTCACGAAGGGCAAATGTTCGAATCTGACAGCGCATATAACGTCGCGTTGGGCAAATACATGGCCCGTCGCAAGGTTGCGCAAAACGCGCCTGATTCCGTGCGCAATGCGGTTGCCGCACAGTTTGCGGCCAAGAATTTTTCCGCAGATGAATTGTCCGCTGGCACGATGCTGGTTGTGCCCCGCTATCGCGGCAGCAAAAACAAGTTCCATATGATTATGCTGTTGGGACGCGGACGCATCGAAAATGGGAAATTTGTCCCAGATGAAAAAGGTCGCTATATCTATACCGGCCATAACCGCGAAACAATCGGTGATTTGTTTGAAACATGGGACGCGTCGAATGTATTTGCCGCCGACACGCGCAAGATTGCACGTGCCCAATATGCCGCCGAATGGCAACGTATAGAGGCGATGCCTGATTCCGCGTTGGTATCATTCTTGCAACGCAATGATACAACGTCCAGCCCGCGTCCAAACCTGAACGCGATGCCACGCCCCGCGTTGTTGGACATGGTGCGCAGCCGCTATTTCAAAGAGCCCGCGCAGGCAACCATGGCAAAAAACAATGGAATGTTGGCATACGCGCCCCAGCAAAACATTATGTTGCGCGAATTTGCACAGCATACGATGTAAATCAAAACGCGCCCAAATGGGCGCATTTTTTATTGTGCAATTTTATGTTTAATTTCACGGATTCGTGCCAAGATTTCCTTTAAGTCCGCATCGGTTGCAGCGGGCGCGGGTCTGTTATGCACCTCGTCCGCCAGAACAATGCACAATGTCGCCAACAGTGCGTTTTCAGGCAACGGGCCGATTTTATCCAAAATTTCGCGGGCGCGCATATCAACCATTTTTCCCAATTCAATCAGGCGCGATTCTTGGCCATCTTCGCACCCCATGGGATAGTTTTTGTTCACAATGGGTATTGAAACGACACTCATTTTAACTTCTTTAATATCGAAACAGATTTATCAATCATTTGGACGGCACGGGCGTTTTTATCGCGCAGGGTACGAACCTGTTCGGTTAAAATTGCAACCTCTAAATCCGTCTGTTTGCCGGCGGCGACGGCCGTTCCGCGCAGGCGGGCGGCGGCCTCTTCCAGTGCGTTTAATTCTTGAAAAATTTGCTGTTTTATGTCTGCCATGCCCCCAGTGTAAGATATTTTTTATATGCGTTCAACACTAAAATGTGATATAATAACCCTGTTTATTGGGGGACAGGTTTTATGAAAACGAAAATAATCTATATTTCTGGCAGTGAAATCTTTGATATGGCCGATATTCGCGCCGCTTTTGAAGAGGTACGCGGTGCATTAGGTTTGGATTCTGATACGGTTTTGTTCGGCGTTCCGGTGGACAATGATAATGCATTGGGCGCGACCGATGATGCGCATTTGCAACCAGAACCAGCGGTCGCGATTGATGACACCCCCGTTATGGAAACGGTCACCCCAGAAATTATACCAGAACCTGTTATTGATATAGAACCCGCCCCAGAAATCGAACCAGAAAAACCTAAAAAGAAATCACGCGGTCGCCCCGCCAAGATCACCAAGGCAGAAGAAGTTGTACCAGACGCGGTTGTTGTGACAGAGGCAACAGAGGCGGCAGAACCAGAATCCGAACCGGTCACAGTGGCAGATGCGCCCGCGAATGTTAGTTCAATCTTGTCCGTGCTGACATCAAAGCCAGCAGATGAACCCGAACCAGTGGTTGCCGACGTAACAGAAAGCGCGCCAGACATTGACGTTGCCGACACCGCCGAACCGGTTGAGGTTGTAGCAGAAAGTGTTGAGGAAAATATTACAGAAAGCGTGGTTGCCGAACCCGCCGTTGTTGATGCAGAACCCGTGATTACCGAAACCGACACGGTTCAGGTTGCAACAACCGACATTACCGACGAAGCACCCGAAGAACCGATTGAAAAAACACTGGAACAGTTGTTGGAAAGTATGACGCCACTGCGCGAAGATCATATGGACGAAGACGTGGCGCAAAGCGCAGACGATGAATTTGATATGTCGCCCGCCCCTGTGGACACAACAGATGGCACATCAGATGCCGACGATGACGATACGGACGCAACACTGGCCCAATTGGCAACAGAATTTGCAGAAAATCAGGACAAAATCCCAACACCAAAGAAAACCGAGGCACGTGGTAAAATCGGCAAACTGAAAAACATTTTGCCATTCAAAAAGGCAAAACGTGACGACACCGGCCTGATGGGGGATTTGTTCGGTTGGGCGGGCATTGCCGCGAATGATGATGATTTCGCCATGCCTGGGTTCTTTACAGGTGTTGCATCGAAAAAATAGGCAACAAATGGGCGCACATGGAAACCGCAACAATTATTAGATTGCTGTCCAATGCCGGATTCCACGTTTTGGGGGCGGACGGGGCGAACCTGTACATCGAAGACCCGTCTTGCATTCTGCGCAGTTTTCAGACATTTACCGAATACGCATGGGTTATTATAACCTTTATCACGGGTATGTTGATTTTTGGCTGGGCCATATCAATGATACGCGGTGCAAAAAACAACATATTTATGAACCTGCGTAATTTAACGATTATGTTTGGGACGCTGGCGGCGGCGGGTGCGATACTGAATATGATATATGGCGGGGATTTATTTGCGCGCGGGTGTCGGACGGTTGCGGTAAATATTGATACGGTAAATGAAATGCTGGACATGCGCCAGAAAAAGATGTCGCCCCAGCAGACCGATTTGTATGAAAGCATTGATATATACGATTCCGGCGTGGTGCGCACGAATGTCACAACGGACGATATCGCAGACGACACTGATGATGCGCCAATCAACAACACAGACAACAAAATAGATATTCCCGATAACGCCGGCGGCGAATTTGAACCGATTTCACAAAATTTATCAAACGATGACAAGGAAAGATTACTGGAAATTTTGAGGCGCGCACCTGATGGCACGGCAACCATGCTTCGCGACAAGATAAAAATTGATGATGGCGTGTTTGGTAAATTGCCGAATGGTGAATTACCGGTGGAAAATATGCCATCGGTTGAATTTCCACCAGAATTGCCGAATGGTGAATTACCGGTGGAAAATATGCCATCGGTTGAATTTCCACCAGAACGGCTGATACCATCACCGTCCCAACGCGACCCGATGCCAAATAATCCGTCTGTGCGTCACCCCAGCAATCCATCGGCACAGGAATACACGTCGGCCACCGCCGCGGGGCGTGACGTTGTGTACACGACCGCAGATGGGCGTCGTGTGCGTCGCACGGGCGGTACACGCGCGTGGCGAAACCTGAACCCCGGGAACATTCGTTATTCTGAATTTTCGCGCAAGGCGGGCGCGATTGGTCAGGCGGGCGGATTTGCCGTATTTCCCGACGAAGAAACGGGCACGCGTGCGGTTTCATCGCTGCTGCGTGGGAAATCGTACAATAACCTGACCATTGCGCGTGCAATCACGCGGTATGCACCGCCGTCTGAAAACAACACAGCGGCATATCACAGACGGATTCAACAGATTACAGGCCTGAACATCAATCGTCGCATCAGCGATTTAAGCGATGGCGAACTGTCCCGTGTGGTTGACGCAATTCGCGCGATTGAGGGCTGGGAATCAGGCCGCATCATAGAGGAATAATTCATGAACGCACAACGTGGCAGTATTGGATTCAATATTATGTTCACCATTATGCTGGTGGCGATTGGGGTTATGCTGTATATTTTACTGGGTGGGAAAAATCCATTTGTAACCAGCACCAACACCGTTGTTTCACCCACTGCCATTGTGGACGACACCGTCCCATCACGCGATGCGAACGGCGAATTTAACGATGGATTGGGCACACCAGACGCCGCGACGGCGGGCGAACTGGACGAATATGGTGCAGGCATTGCCAGCATTGATGTCTTTAACCGCGACATAAATTCAGATGGTCGCATTGACCGCATAACACGCACCCGCGTTGAAAACGGCACAGACCATTTCTATTATGAATATAAATTGGAACTGAATACTAAAAATGGCTATATGGACATTACGCCCGATGGATTCCGCACGACCGAGGGGGCAGAATGCGCCCTGCGCAAATTGCGCTTTGTATTTCGGCCGGCATTTCGGGTTGACATTATTTCGCGCGAATGGGCTGACACGTGGATTACACCAACAATGGCAACAAAAACGACGTATGCGTTTCGTCACGGCGAACTGAATGCGTCGGACGCGGCGCAGATGCGCGTGGTGTGTGATGTTGCAGATTTATTTTAATAAAAACATATTACGTGCCGAATATACAATCGAACCCGACACAACAAAATGATCAAACAATTCAATTCCCGCCGCGGCCAATAAATCCCTGACCACGGTGGTGATTTCTATGTCTGCGGTTGAAAAAGATTTATTTGGTGTTGGGTGATTATGCACCAGAACGACACTGCGCGCGTTCAGCACCAGCGCA
>JAUNMD010000049.1 GCA_030531915.1 Pseudomonadota bacterium | reverse complement strand
TTGTTTGCCAGCACCACACGCAGTGCCAACATTAAACGCGCCAATTCGCCACCCGACGCCGCACGGTGCAGTGGCGCAAATGGCATTCCGGGGTTGGTCTTGATCATAAATGTAATGTCATCAACGCCAGACGCTGATGCATCACACTGTGTGCGTGATACGGTAAAGTCCGCCTGAGCCAGTTTCAAATCAGGCAATTCCGCCAAAATACGCGTGCGTAATTGTTCGGCGGCGGCCGCGCGTGCCGCGGTCAGTTGCGTGGCATATTTATCAAACTCTGCGCGCTTTTGTTGAACCAGTGCGGCCACGCGACGTTGTTGCGCATCGGAATTATCAATCGTTGCCAACGCCGATGCCATTTGTTCCAATTTGGCCGGTAATTCGTCCGCGGTCACGCGATGTTTACGCGCGGCGGCACGAATTGCAAACAGGCGTTCTTCCAATTCATCAATGCTGGCGGTATCGATTTCGGCGGGCGTCAATGTTTCTGCAATTTCTGATACGCTCTGCGCAATATCATACAGTTGGTCAATTTGCGATTGATATGGATTTGGTTCGGTCTTGACACGTTGTAATATATGTGCCACCGCAAAGATTTGCGCATCCAACGAATTGCCACGTGGGGACAGTGCCTCGGTCGCCTCGGCCAAAATAGCGGCGTCTTTTTCGGCGTTCATCATCGCACTGCGGCGTGTGGACAGTTCTTCTTCTTCGCCAACACGAACATTCAGGTCACGTAATTCTGCAACATTGTGTTCCAAGAAATCGCGTTCTGATTCAGCGCGCGACAATAATTCATTCAGTTCATTTAATTCGCGCTGGGCCGTATGATATTCATTGTATGCATCGCGGACGGCGCGCGACAAATCGTTATAGCCAGCGATATTCGCCGCACCAAACGCGTCCAATGTTGCGCGGTGCGTTGATGGATTCAGCAAAGTATGATTTGCAAACTGGCCATGAATTTCAACCAATTCATCGCCGACCTGTTTTAATGTTTTGATTGATACGGGACTGTCGTTTATCCACGCACGACTTTTTCCATCGGCGGACAATGTGCGTCGCAAAATCAATGTGCCATCAGATACATCAA
The DNA here is from genome assembly GCA_030531915.1 of Pseudomonadota bacterium. Classification (GTDB taxonomy): domain Bacteria; phylum Pseudomonadota; class Alphaproteobacteria; order Rs-D84; family Rs-D84; genus Enterousia. The sequence continues at coordinate 5,916 of JAUNMD010000049.1, read as the reverse complement.
TGCCAAATTCGTCAAACAGTGGTTGTAATGCGTCAGGCACGGCGTCAAATTCCGCAGTGACCGATGCCATGTCGCAACCGTGACGTACCAGTCCAGCGTCTGAACGTGCACCCAACGCCAATGACAGCGCGTCCAGCAAAATACTTTTACCCGCACCGGTTTCGCCCGTCAGCACATTCAACCCACCGCCGAATCCCAGATTCAGTTTTTCAATCAATACGATATTTGAAATATTCAGATTTGTCAGCATGCCCAAATTATAGCCAGTTTTGCCGCCCTGTTTCAAGATTTTATTGAACGGATTCCAGTTCGAAATTATGCAACCACAAAATAAATCCGCGAACGGTATATTTGGGGTAAATCATACGCAATAATTCCATGTATTCTGTGACCTGTGCATGATATGCGGTGCGATGTTCGTCGGGATTGGTGTCGGTTTTGTAATCCAAAATCATAATCGTTTTTGCGTCATGGCTTATTACCATACGGTCAATACGACGACTGATAAATTTACCATGAACAAAACCCGCAACGGGAACTTCTGTTTGTGAATCGGTGTCAAAAAATTGCAATAATTCTTTATGAGCAGCGATTTTTTTAATTATTTCGGTGTCGCCACGCGTGCTGTCGCCGTCAATAAAAACATGGCGCATTTTTTCGTGCATATGCGTACCGGCGTCAATCGCATGTGATGCGGCGTCGTGCTGTTTTAATAATTCGCGCAGTGTATCTGTCATTTTTCAATCCTGATAAATTCGTCGGTGCTGTCCCCGGCCAGTACGCGCCACAGTTGTGTGTGCCACGCGTCATCTGGTGGATTTTTATCGTTCGTAAATCCATAGATAAACAATGCGTCACGCGCACGCGTCATTGCCACATACAGCAATCGATAATATTCCGCGATGCGAATTTTTCGCACGGCATTCAACGCCGCCGATGGGGCGTCGCCCGCCCCGCTGGTGCGTGGCAGCCATATCCATGGCATGGGGAATTTATCGGTACGCATATGTGCCGGTAATAATTCGGGTGTAATGGTTGCCATCTTTTCAACCTTGGGCGTGCGAATTGTGTCAATTAAAAATACTGCGCGTGCCTCTAATCCCTTGCTGCCGTGGACGGTGGCAATACGCACACCGCTGGCGGCGTCCATGTCGCGTTTGATTTCGCTACTGCCGGTGATGAACCATTTCAGAAAATGGCGCAACGTGCCCGTCATTGTGCGTTCATATGCCAAGCATATGGTCATAAATTCTTCCAATGGGTCAACAACCTGGTTACCCAGTGCGGCAATCATACTTTCGCGCACACCGCCAGATAATACGTTATTAAAGAATGTATATGGTGACATTGTTGCGGCCGCATTCAATAATTCCGTCAGGCGATTATAGACATCTGGGTGCGCGTCGGCCAGAATCTGATACACGGTTGTTGGTTGCGTGTTACCATTACGTCTTTTAATTGCATTTTCGTCATTTTTTATTTTACAAACATTAAAAATATCACGTTCGGTCAAACGGAAAATCGGACTTTTTAACACGCAACACAAACTGTAATCGTCGGCAGTATTCAGGCAAAAACGTACCAGATTCATCATGTCGCGAATAATCAGAAAGTCCGGCAAAACGATACGATCGCTGCCCGCAACATCAATGCCACGGCGTTTTAATTCTTTGACCAATGGCGCGACCATCGGCACGCGCTGTTGTACCAGAACCATAATATCTTTTGCTGCGTATTCGCCGGAATCAATCAATGCTTTAATCCGGTCGGCAATGCCACGAATGTATGTGTTCAAATCAATTTCATCGGTGGTCTTGGATGCCAGCTTATGTAATTCGACCAAACCTGTACCATCACTGCGGAAACATTTGTGGTTGTTGTTGGCAAAGCCCGTCATTTCAACAACGGTGGGATCATCAAAAAACTTGTCCACAGTATTCAGAATTGCAGCCAATGAACGAAAACTTTGTGTCAGCGGTACTTCGCGTATGGTACGCATATTTTGCGCAATCTGTGTTGCGATTTCGTCACGGCTGGCGGCAAACGCACGCGGGTCTGCGCCCTGAAAACCATAGATAGATTGTTTTGTATCGCCCACAACAAACATAGTGTGTGGGTGGCGTGCTGTATCACCATCTGTAAAGAAATCACCCGCCAGCATGCGCATAATATCCCATTGCACGGGCGCGGTATCTTGTGCCTCGTCCACCAAGATGTATGATAGCGATATGTTTAATTGCGACAGCACCCAACCCATAGTATCCGGTTTTGAAAACAACCGACGGGTACACAAAACCAAATCTTCGAAATCCAGTGCGTTTTGGCGTGACTTTAATTCGCGGTATGTTTCGGCAAATGCCGCAGACAAATCAAATAATGCCAACGTATCGTCAAACACCATTTGATTCTGGTCGTGTTGATTGATTTGATAAACACGATCTTGTTCGTCGACCATATAATCCTTGGTCATGACGTTTTTTATCTTGCCGCCGTCGGCCTTTAAGTACGCATTTTTATATTCTTGAAAATCTATCGTTTTATCAATATACTGTTGTGTTAAATTGATAACCTTGGTTATATAATTTGCCGGCTTTTTTTCAGCTTTTGCTAAATTTATGATGTTTTTCAGGGATTCTGGCGTTGGTTCTGGCAAAGTCGGCGAATCCAAATTCAGAAAATACCGTGTCGTATCAATAAAGTATTTGCGATAGTTATCAAAATTATCGACGCCAAAAAAGTACTTGTACTGTGACGTCAGCATGCCCAATAATTCCGACATGGCGGTTTCAGATACGCGTCCAACGATATGTTCAAACGCAGCATCGGTACGTGCATCGCCCGACGAATTTATCAGGTGGTCGAACGCGTTTTGCATCAAAATACGTTGCGCGGTATCAGACACCAACGTCCATGATGGCGTTATACCCGCTTCTAATGGAAAACGGTGCAAGATTTCTTCGCAAAAACCGTGAATAGTTTTAATTTTTAGAATTTCGGGATTGTCGATATATGTAAAAAATATCTGGCGCGCGTGCGCAATATCGGCGTCAGTTGGATTCTTGTTTTCTGATATGCCACCCAGCATATCACGCAAATCATCATCGGACGCCATCGCCCATTTTCGCAATGCCGCCAATATACGATTGCGCATTTCGCCCGCACCCGCATTTGTGTATGTCAGGCATAATATACCACACGATTCAATATCAGGGCTGCGGAACAAAATACGCAACAAGCGTTGAACCAAAACACTGGTTTTACCCGTGCCGGCGTTTGCCTGAACCCAGACATTTTCTGCGGGATTTGCGGCGATATCTTGTTCTGGCGAAAGAGTTCGTTTTTGTGCCATTTATAACCTTGCTTTATTGAATAAATTCTAGTATAAATTTCAGTGTTCTGCAAGGACATATAAAAAACCATTGGGAGAGTGGACATGGATTTTACACAGATTTTATTGATTGGGGCCGGTGTGTTGTGTGGTATGCTGGCCATTGTGTTGGGTGTTTTATTTTTTGTGTCGCGTCGATCACAGCGCGTGATGGAATCGTTGTTACAGTTGATGACCCAGCCCGACCGCGCACGTGTTGCGGACGCGTCGCGCGTATTGCAAACCATTTTGGCCGATGAAATTGCCAAAGTCGAATCCAGTTTTCAAACAATGCGCGATACACTGAATGCGCAAATTGCATCTGCCAATGAATTAAAGCAAGAGTTGACCGTCCAGAATGAAAAGTTGGTTACCACCGCGGATGATGCAACCAAGAAAGTCGCGCTGATGTCACAACGTTTGGACAATACTGTATTGGGGCTGCATAATATTGTGTCATCGGGCGGTTGGACAGATGTACAAAATACAACTGATAATTTCAGTACAACTGTCAATACGTTATTGACGCAAATTGACACAACGTCTACGGCAACTGCGGAACAAATAACAACCATTCAGTCACAAATTGATGGTTGGGTTGCGACCAGCGAAACACTGGGCCAGAATCTGAAAGATGCATATAATACAAATGATGAACAGATGAAAAATCTGAGCCAGCAATCAGAAACCTTGCAACAACAATTACAGACATTGGCACAATCGGTGGCAGATGGATTCAATGGTGTCAAGACCGCAGCCGCAGATTATGAAACAGTGATGACAAATAATGATAAATTGCTGAATGAACATTTGACCAAGATGGACACATTCAGCAAGCAATCGAAAAAGCAACTGACGTCCCAGATGAACTCGCTGACCAACACATCGAATGCGGTTGGCGGTCAGGTACGTTTGGCCGAGGCATCGATTGAAAAACAAACAAACAAATTGACAGCGGCGGTTGAAACGTTGATGGATTCAGCGGCACGTACAGAAACATCTGTGCGCGGGATATCAAACGAACTGGCAACATTGACCAATCGTTTTAACGGCGAAATCAAAGAATTTGCCACCGCGGTTGTATCAGAATTAAAGACCGTGTCGGGCGTTGCAAACACGACGTTGGAAAACACCAAGACGTCTGCGAATGCATTCTCGGAATCGGTCAAGGCGATGGCCACCGGCGTGCGCGAAACACTGATTGAAATGAATACTGCACACACGCAACTGTCGGGACAATCGGCAAACCTGATAAAGATGTCGGCCGAAACCACGGCCCAGTTGCAACCGTTGTCCGAATTGATAGAACGTTATTATTCGGCCCTGCCCGATTTGTCACAGGGTTCGGTCGAGGCCGGCGAAAAACTGCAACAGATTGTTGCGTCGCTGAACGAAAAGATTGGCTTGATGAAGAGCACAGTTGCAGAATCCACCGATACCATTTCGGCATCTGCAATTAAATTGGAAGATTTGGCAGGACAATCGCGCCAGCAGATGATAGACCTGATGTCTGATTATGCCAAGGCCGTAAACACCATGCAGACCCTGAATAAGCAAATGATGGTTGCACGCGCGACCGCGCCAATGGACGCGATGGGTGTTGCACCCGCACCAACATATGGCCGTGTCAGCGCAACGGATTTCTTGAAACAGGCCGAACGTGCATTTGAAAACATGCATGATTTGTCGCTGGATTTAACGCGCGCAACAGGGGCTGAAATTCCAGACGTCGTATGGAAAAAATATCATGCCGGTGACAAGGCCATATTCTCTAAATGGTTGGCCAAGATGATGAATGCCGCCGACAAGAAACAAGTACGCGAAATGTTAAAGAACGACACCGTATTCCGTCGTCAGGCAACCCAATTCATACGTGCATTCGATAAAATCATGTCTGGGGCGCACAATGTTGATAATCCGGACACTGTATCCGCCACACTGTTAAAAACCGATTTGGGACAGATTTACGCGGTATTAAAGGCACATATTTAATAGAGATGTTGCCTAAACAAATAACCCGCCGTTTTGGCGGGTTATTTTTAATGCTATTGTGCGAACTAATCTTCCAAGAAACTGCGCAATTTACGTGCACGCGTTGGGTGCTTTAACTTGTTCAGTGCCTTTTGTTCTATCTGGCGGATACGTTCACGGGTAACACCGATGTATTCACCAACCTCTTCCAGTGTGCTGGTTTTATTGGTGCTCATACCAAAACGCTGGCGCAGAACGGTTTCTTCCTTTGGATCAAGTTCAGACAGAATCTGGGTAACAATTTTACGCAGGTTCTTTTGCGCGGCCGAAACAAACGGGTTTTTCGCTGTTTCGTCGGCGATGATTTCAATACGACTGCTGTCGTCTTCGCTGCCGACAGGTGCTTCCAATGAAATTGGTTTCAAGTTCACCTTCATCGCCTTGTGAATCTTGTCCACCGGCAGATAGATAATCTTGGACAATTCTTCGGCGGTCGGCTGGCGGCCATATTTATGCATAAACTGGCGCGACGCACGCTGAATCTTGTGAATATTGTCAATCATGTGCACAGGAATACG
>JAUNMD010000048.1 GCA_030531915.1 Pseudomonadota bacterium | reverse complement strand
AAGTACACTTGGATTTTGATGGATTGGGTCGATGGCAATCGCGCAAACAGTTTTGAATTGGCGCGCGAGAAGTTGTTCTATGCCAATTTGACCAAGGGGCTGTCATATGGCGACGCGCGTGCTGATAATATCAAGGACGGGCGCGTTATCGATATGGGTGGCCTGTACAAACATGAAATGAAATTGTCGCGCGCCGAAATTGATACAGTAAAGAAAATGGTCTATGCCATGAAAACCGAAAATTGGGACAAGTTTATTGTCATGATTGATACCGCGTCACAGCGCACACCCGCGATAATAGAATACCTGTTTTTCTATATGAATATGATGCGCTTTGAAACGCCCGCGCGATTTGAGAAATATCGCGACATTGTGTCGGCGTATTTTCGTATGTTGCCGGCCAAGGCGGACGAGTATAAACGTCATGGCCTGTTCCGTTAAAGTAAACAGCACCACATCTGTGGTGCTGTTTTTTATAATTTAATTGCGCCTGCGCGGACAACCTTGATATCGTCCCCGCCGGTCAAGATTGCAACCGTGCTGGGTGCGCCACCCATTGGTGCATATGCATTATCAATGACAATGATTTCTGGGAATTGGGCGCGAATGGCGTCTGCATTGTTGAGTGGTGGCATACCAGAAACATTCGCCGACGTGGTCGCCAGACAGTGCCCACGTACCACCGCGCACAAATCGTGAAATGGTTTATAGTTTGGCACGCGCACGCCACCAAATGACATGGTGTCTGTGTCTGCAACCGGCACCCCCAGTGTCAATGCACCCGGCCAATACCGCGCCGCCAAATCAAATGCGATTTTGGGGTAATCCGCCATATACCCGCGCAGGTGCGCCAGCGAATCTGACATGATAATCAGATGCTTTTCATGTGGCCGATGTTTTGTTTCAAACAGTGCGTCCGCCCCCGCGCGCGTTGGCAATGCGCCCAGTCCCCAAACCGTATCGGTTGGAAATGCAATAACACCACCGGCGTCCAAATGCGCATTCAGTTTTTCAATAAATTCTGGGTTTGTTAAATCTGTCATAATGACACAAGTATAAAACGTCCCCCGTCGGTGTAAAGTAAAAAATCAGATATTCAGGCCCAAAAAATATGTGGCGATTTGGCCGATTATAAATGCCGCACACGATACGCCCGCGCACACCCCCAGCATTTCAAATGCGCGGTGCCGCCACGGTCGTACGTCACGCCGTGCCAGACCCCAGTTAAATATAAATATTATCAGTATTGCCAATATGAACGTCGCAAACAGTGCCACCGTGCGATTTGCAATGCACATAAACGGTATTATCAGCACAACGCACGTCAACATATATGCCGCGCCCGTGTACAGACCCGCGCGCAGGGCGGATTGACCATCGCCCGCCTTTTCTGCCAAATAATTTGACGCCGCCATGGACATACTGGCGGTGATTGATGCGATTATCGCGGTCAGCACTATATCGCGACGGCGCGGCATCGTAAATGCGATGCCCGCAATCAGCCCGGTCAGCGACACCAATGCATCATGCATGCCCAGCACCATTGCCCGTGCGGGTATAAAATTTTTATTGTGATATTTCATTTTCCCTTTGTTTTGCCAGCATACATCAAACACGTTTTTCGTGCCCCAGGAATCTATTGACGCCCCCTGCATAAAAAAATACAAATTTTAGAAGATTTTTTCTTGCAATTACGGGCTTTTTTTCACAAAATCACAGGGCTTTTTAATTAAAGGAGAAACCATGAGCAATAAATGGGTATACACATTCGGCAATGGTGCCGCCGAAGGCCGCGCAGATATGCGTAATCTGCTGGGTGGCAAGGGCGCGAACTTGGCCGAAATGAACTTGGTTGGTCTGCCTGTGCCAGCGGGGTTCACCGTCACAACAGACGTTTGCACATATTACTATAACAATAACGAAACATATCCTGCTGACCTGATGGATCAGGTGCATGCCGGTATCGCACACATTGAATCCATTATGGGCAAAAAGTTTGCCGATATGGACAACCCATTGTTGGTTTCTGTGCGCAGTGGTGCACGCGTTTCTATGCCTGGTATGATGGACACTGTTTTGAATCTGGGCTTGAACGACGAAACAGTCAAGGCATTGGCACGTCATTCTGGCAACGAACGTTTTGCATACGATTCTTATCGCCGCTTTATCATGATGTTCTCGGACGTGGTATTGGGCGCAGACATCAATTTGTTCGAACACAAATTGGAAGAAATGAAAGAAGCCAAGGGCTACAAGGTTGATACTGAACTGACCGCAGATGACCTGAAAGAATTGGTTGAACAGTTCAAAGAAATCGGCGTCCAGATTGGCAAGGTTTTCCCACAAGATCCATGGGAACAGTTGAAACTGGGTATTGGCGCAGTATTTGGCAGCTGGATGAGCAAAAAGGCCATCACATACCGCAAACTGAACAACATTCCTGGCGATTGGGGCACGGCCGTAAACGTTCAGGCGATGGTATTCGGTAATTCTGGTGACGACAGTGCAACCGGCGTATGTTTCAGCCGCGACCCAGCCACCGGTGAAAACAAATACTATGGTGAATATTTAATCAATGCACAGGGCGAAGACGTTGTTGCGGGTATTCGTACCCCACAGCCAATGAGCAAAGATAACTCTGGCCGTCTGTCATTAGAAGAAGCCATGCCAGCGGTGTACAAAGAATTGTGCGATGTTCGTGAAAAACTGGAACAGCACTACAAAGACATGCAGGACATGGAATTTACAATCGAGCATGGCAAACTGTGGATGTTGCAGTGCCGTAATGGTAAACGCACCGCGGCCGCCGCTGTCCGTATGGCGGTTGAAATGGTGAACGAAGGTTTGTTGGCCAAAGAAGAAGCAATCTTGCGCGTTGGTGCAGACCAGTTGAATCACCTGTTGCACCCAATGTTGGATCCAAAGGCCGAACGCGACGTAATCGCGATTGGTTTGCCTGCGTCCCCAGGGGCTGCGGTTGGTCAGGCCGTCTTTAACGCCGAAGATGCCGAAAAATGGGCAGCCGAGGGTAAAAAGGTTATGCTGATTCGCGTTGAAACGTCCCCAGAAGATATCGCGGGTATGAACGCGGCACAGGGTGTTATCACCGCACGTGGTGGTATGACATCGCACGCGGCCGTGGTTGCACGTGGTATGGGTACACCATGCGTATCAGGTTCACCTGACATCAAAATTGACTATGCAACCAAGACATTGACCACAACCGCCGGCGTCGTTATTCACGAAGGTGATTGGGTTTCTATCGATGGTGCACAGGGCCAGATTATCCGTGGCGCGGTTCCAACAGTATCTGTTGAACTGACCGGTAATTTCGGCACATTGATGCAGTGGGTTGATGAAATCAAAACATTGACAGTCAAAGCAAACGCCGAAACACCAAAAGATGCAAAACAGGCACGTGATTTCGGTGCCGAAGGTATCGGTTTGGCGCGTACAGAACACATGTTCTTTGACCCGTCCCGTATTCAGGATATGCGCGAAATGATTTTGGCCGATGACGAGGCCGGTCGTCGCGCAGCATTGGCGAAACTGTTGCCATACCAGAAAGCGGACTTTGTCGAACTGTTCAAAATCATGGACGGTCTGCCGGTTACAATCCGTTTGATTGACCCACCACTCCACGAATTTTTGCCACACACCGATGCAGAAATTGCAGAATTGGCGGCGCACATTGGCAAATCCGTTGAATTTGTAAAGGCACGCAGCGAAGCATTGCGCGAATCTAACCCAATGTTGGGTCATCGTGGTTGCCGCTTGGCGATTACATACCCAGAAATCTGCGAAATGCAGACACGCGCGATTCTGTCGGCGGCATTGGAATGCAAGGCAGCGGGCACGTCTGTACACCCAGAAATCGAAGTTCCATTGGTTGGTTCAAAGAAAGAAGTCGACATCGTCAAAGCCGTTATCGATGCAACCGCCGAGGCATTGTTTGCCGAAGTTGGCGCGTCGGTTGAATACACTGTCGGTTCGATGATTGAATTGCCACGTGCTGCACTGTTGGCAAATGAAATCGCCGAAAGTTGTGCATTCTTTGAATTTGGTACAAACGATTTGACCCAGACAACATTGGGTATGTCCCGTGATGATACTGGTAAAATCTTGGACGAATACCGTGCACGTGGCGTGTATGTCGCAGACCCATTCGCATCTGTTGACCAGTTGGGCGTTGGTCTGTTGATAAAAGACGCTGTGGCCAAAGCACGCGCGACCAAGGGTGATGAAATCCACTTGGGCGTTTGCGGTGAACACGGTGGCGATCCTGACTCTATTGAATTTTTCCACAAGGTTGGATTTAATTCAGTATCGTGCAGTCCGTTCCGCGTGCCAATCGCACGTTTGGCGGCGGCGCAAGCTGCGGTTAAATTCCCGCGCAAATAAAAAAATGCCCCACACGGGGCATTTTTTCATAGAGAGCAAAGCGCAGGATACGGCAAGGGCGCAGTCCGCAGGCGACACATACGCTAGATTCTCTGTCATTGCGAGCGAGCGCAAGCGACGCGTGGCAATCCAGTTTATTCAATGTTGCGCGCAGCGCACAAACTTTGAACTTTAATTTTATGTTTTTTCGGTGTATAATTCGCGATATGAAGAAAATTGCCTTGCTATCTTTGCTGTGTGCGTTGCCGGCTGCGGCATTTGGCGCGGAAAACCCAATGTTCGGGCGCGGGGCGCAAAATTCTGTCGGCCTGTATGTGGCACAATCAACGGGTGATGGCACATTATTCAAATTGGTTGAACCATGGCTGTGGGAATTTTCGCCCCAGACCCTGTTTATGTTCCAGTATGCCCAACCGATGGAGATTTTTCGTCTGCCGGCGCGTATAAATTTTGAACTGACGCAAAACGTTGCGTATCACGGTGGACGTGGTCTGTCGTTCTTTGCGGCGGGCGTGTCATGGGACGTTGCATTATTACAGTGGCGTGGCTTTTATACCGGTGTTGGTGTTGGACCATATATGCGTGACTCGCGCGATCGTTGGGTGTCGTCGCGTTTGGTGTTCGGTGAACGCTTTTTCATCGGGTATAAAATCGCAGATAATATGACCGTTGAATATTTTACCCAGCATTTTTCAAATGGTAATTTCACCGATCCAAATCGTGGGTTTAATTTTACCGGTCTGTCATTCAATTACAGCTTTTAATTACGCTCATTTCTCTATTTACAGCCCCACGCAAAAATGTTATAATTACAACAATAAAGGTGGATGCCGCGATGGTATCTGCCACGTCAAACAACGGGTTTTCTGGGGATTTCCCCACGAAACGGGAGAATATTTATGACAAGCCGTAACGTCGCAGATTTCTGCAAAAATGCCATGGGAACTGTGTTCTTGTTGGCGGGGGCATTTTTTGTTTGTTCAACGCTGGTGTCAATTCGCGCCGTGTTTGCTGACCCAATCGCGCCGGCAAATACAATGTTGACCACCGCGCAATCACCACGCGCAAATGCGACAAATTCACGTCGTAATGGTACGAATGTTGTATCGCGTCGTGACACCGCCACAACGGCAACCGCCACCGCAAACAGCGCGCGCAGCGTCGCGGCCCGCACAACCACATCACGCACAACCGCCACGAACACAAATTCATCACGCAGTGTGGTTGCACGTACAACAACGAACCCATCGCGCAGCGTACGCAGCCGTACCACATCGACCGCTGCAAACAGTGCACGTGTATCATTACAGGGTAACGCAATCCGCGGCAGCAAGACCACATATACCAACACATACACGTACCTGAACAACAAATTGTACACGGGTAATTATTCAAACATCATCGATTCAACAACCGGTTTGATTTCGGCTGATGCGTATAACAACTGTATGGAATCATATTACACATGCATGGACGAAATCTGCACCGCACGTAATTCGGCCCAGCGTCGTTGTGCATGCGCCGGCCGTGTCAAGGCATTTGCAGAGGCAGAAACTGCACTGGAATCCGCCAACGAAGAATTGATAAAGGTTTCTGGCGAATTGGCATTGCTGATTGCGAACAAGGGCAAAGATGTATCAGAAGCATTCCAACTGACCGATGCAGAAAAGGTTATGAACTGTGTTTCATGGCAGGAAACAACCCAGAAATATGGCGCAAATTCTGACGAGGCCATCGCATGGTGCAACAACCATTCCATCTATGGCGAAAACGGAAATAAACTGAGCACCTGTGCCAAACCATCTTACTGCACCAGCAATGGTAATAACTTTGGTTTTGATATCGCGAACATCGACGGTTCGTCCAGTGATATTTTGGCGTCCCTGCAATCATGGGCCGATGCCAAGGAAAATACACTGACAATCCTGACCGACGATACCGACAGTTTGACCGACGCGTTCACAAACCTGTCTGATGTCGTATCTGGCTTGGCGGGGATTGATGGCGCACTCAGCAGCAGCGATAATTTGAAGGATTCACTGGCGCAAACATGGGGTTATGAATTGTTCGAATATGCCCACAACAATGTTTGCAACCGCGTATTGGATTCCTGCTTTAACGGTATTTACGAGGCATGTGGCACACCACCATCATCTGGCCGTAAATGCGGCAACGGTGCGTCCCAGTGCCCATATAACTATAACAGTTATGTCAGCGTATCGAACACCGGTTCTTATGAATTGAATTTCATTACGCCAAATTCTGGCTATACTGCATCGAACAGCGCAACATGCTTTGGCTATTCATCATCGTCGGGCGATCCATATTCAAACCTGCGTGGGCCGGTTGCCGATGCACGCCGCAGCATTATGCAGAAATATGCGCTGGACGCCAATGCGGACTGTGATTCATATGGCGAACAACTGCGCAAGACCGCCCAGAACATCGGCTATCAAAAGGTTGCCGCGCAACAGGCCTTGCAACAGAAACGTCTGGAATTTGCAAACGAAGAAAAGACGTCCATCTTGAACGCCGCGGTCACCGCCAGCACGAATTTCAGCGAATGCATCAGCGAAATTTACGACTGCTATGAAACACAGGCGAAATCGAACACGTCTTGGACAACGGCGCGTATCAGAACATACTGTGCCCAGGTTGCAAACGTTCCGCATTGCTATGAAGAAATGATTTGCAATCCGTCAACATCGCCGTTCAAGGCCGTTATTGACAAGGCAGACAATGCCCAGTGCAAGAACACAGCAGATTACACAACCAACACATGCCGCAATATCGTGACATTGAATGATATCTTGAATGGCACGGGCGCGACGGCGGCGGAATGCGCATTTGGTGAAAATATAACATGTGATTCTGCGGCAATGCGTCAGAAATGCTTGCTGGACGCGATTGGTACAGAAAAAGAGATTAAAGACAAAAACGTCTTGCAAACTTGGAAAAAAGAAAATACGACAG
>JAUNMD010000047.1 GCA_030531915.1 Pseudomonadota bacterium | reverse complement strand
CGTGCGCGCCTGTGCAAAGAACGTCAGCGACTGGCCCAGTAAACCATCGGTAAATGTCGCAGACAAAATACCCTCTGGTTCAGTGGTGGTCAGGTGCTGTAAAAACGCGTCTGCGCGGCTCATGTAATTGTCGACGCTGCGGGCAACCTCTGAATCCAGTTTAATACAACGGCGCAATTTTTCCAGTACAAATGGGTTCTTGTTGTATTCGTCCAAGATGCCGCCCAATGCGCGCCACAGTGGGTGTTCGGGGGTCGCACGTGGCATGACGTCGATTGCCGCCATGATTGGAATCAGATGTTGCAACAGGTCTTGGTAAATAACCTCTGCATTTTCGGCAACGGCGTTTGTCGCGGACTTGTTTTTCAAAACAGATTGGATTTTTACAATCAGGTTGTATTGGTACGTCAGTGTTTTTTCCAGATTGCGTATGCGGCGATTCATGCCAAAAATCAACGTTGCAATCACGATGGAAATAATAATCACCACAGAAATACCACTTAAAATCAATATGTTTTGCATATTCGTCCCCTAAAATTAGATATTGTTGCAGACAGTATAACATCTTTTGCCGATTCGTGCGATTTTATCTTGCAAATATAAATTCATGCGTGTGCGATTTGGTCTTGCACAGATTCGGTCAAATTGTTATAATAAGTACAATAAATAAGATAAATCATTCAGGAAAGGAAGATTTTATGTTCCGCAAGATTTTTATTGTCGCAATGTTTGCAACCGCGGCTGGCTATTGCTTTGCCGCAGAATCGTTGCCCCAGATTGTAACGAGCGAGGTTTTTTATTCCCAAGACAAGACGGTTGATGAAAATCAATACGTCCAGACCGACACCACCGAAGAAACGCAGACAACAACGGCTGTGCCGGTGTGGCCAATCGCGGGTTCTGATGCGGACGTAGAGGTTGCATGCGAAGATGGCATGTGTGCCAAGGATAAACAGTCCGATAACATTCGCATCGTGTCAAAGATTGGCACGGACTTGGTTGTTGAAAATAATTTCAATCTGGGAACAAATGCCGGCTATGGTGATTGGTCGGGTGGGGCGAATATGCTGCATGGGACACAAATTCCTGTTGGGTTTGACGACGAATGCAATTCTGGTTCTGAAATGCCATTGCTGCATCGCGAAATGTTAGAAGATGACGGCGGCAGTGTTCTGTCCGTGTCACGCAGTGGTCGCAAGAATTGCAACAAGAATGCCGATGCGTATTCTGCATTCGCAGCCAAGATGGGTATGAACAAGGTTGATGAAAACGGTAATATCTTGGCCGGTGCAGATGACGACAGTGAAATTGCGGTCAATGCATCTGCGGACGCAGAACCATCTGTGAAACTGACGGATCAGGTTCGTTCGTGGGTTGTTGCCAATGGCCAGACATTGCGCGAGGTTTTGCAAAACTGGTGCGACAAAGAAGGTTGGGATTTGGTTTGGGCAACATCACGCGAATACCCGATTGAGGCCAGCGCGGTATTCAAGGGTCGTTTTGTTGACGTGGCGTCGGCGTTGGTTCGTAACTTTGGCCGTGCAACACCAATTCCGTATGCCAAGTTCTACAAGGGAAACCGTGTATTGGTAATATCTACAACCGAAGAATAAAAACGCAGTCGCGTTGCCGTAGGAGAAAGAATAATGACGAAATCATTCAAGATGTTATTTATGTTCAGTGTGCTGGGCGTTGCGCTGGCGGCGTGTACGGCACGTGAATCAGCCAAGGTTGCGGCGACCGTTGACCAGAACTTTATCAATGCATATGATGCATTTGAAATGGCCAAAAATCCAACGGCCAAGGTTGCCAGTGGCGATACAGTTTCTATGTCCGAAGGGGTATGGTTGGGCAGCAAGTCAACAGTTCTGGAACATCGCAATAATTTGCCATCGCAATTTGAAACCGATACAGGTGTTACTATTTTGCTGAACGAGCCCGTGACATTACAGGTCTTTGCAAATGATGTGCATTCGATAACAGGTATTCCGGTCAAAATTGACAGTCAGGTAAATTCTGAAAAATTGAAAAAGACAATCAATGTTGCGTACACTGGCAAATTGTCGGGTTTGTTGTCACAGGTTGCGACCGATTTGGATTTGCTGTGGTACTATGACAAAACATCGATTGTATTCTATGAAACGGAAACCAAGACATTTACTTTATATGCGCTGGGTACAGACGTATCGTACCAGACCGCGGTTCAGACCGACGATGGTAATCAGGTTGCGTTGGAATCCACGTTAAAAGAATGGGACGAAATCGAAAAGGCGATTTCGGGTATTATTGGTAAATCCCAAAATGCTGATTTTACCGTATCGCGCAGTTTGGGCACAATCACCGTTACCGCACCACCATCTGTTCTGGCACGCGTCGGCGACTATATCAACAGACAGAATAAACGTCTGTCCCAGTTGGTGACCATTGATGTCAAGGTTTTGCAGGTGTCTATCTCGAACGATTCGGCATTTGGTTTGAACTTGGCGGCGGCAATCAACAGCGCGTCTGGTCTGAACATCGTTGCGAATCCAAAGAATAATTTGGCCACGACCGAGGCCAGTTCCATGAACATCGCCGTTCTGTCGAATACTGTATCGGCGTTGGCGGGTGCAACCCATACCGAGGGTGGCAAGGAAGTATCAGGTGCATACACCGCAGACCAAATTAAAAATGGTTCATTGGCACGTGCCGCCGGCAGTGCCGCGTTGATTGAGGCGTTGGCAAAGCAGGGCAAAGTATCGTTGGTGACCAACGTTGGTGTTACAACCCGCAGCAATCGTGTCGCGCCGGTCAATAACACCAAGACCACAGGTTACATCAAACGTTTTGAATCCCGTAACTTTACAACGGTTGAATCCAGCACGGTTGATCAGGACGATTTGGAAACTGGGTTCTCGATGCAGTTGTTGCCGAACGTTCTGGAAAATGGCAAGATTTTGTTGTTGTTCCGTATGTCGGTTCGTGAATTGCTGAAAATGTCAACCCAGACCATTGGCGAGGTTACATTGCAGTTGCCAGAGGTTGAAGAGCGCAGTTTCATGCAAGAAGTTATCATGGAATCTGGCCAGATGTTGGTTGTGTCTGGGTTTGAAAAGCAGACCAATAATGATACGCGTTATGGCTTGGGTGATCCGGACTTTATGGCACTGTCTGGGTCGCGCGAAACATCGGCGACGCGTGATACGCTGGTGGTTATCTTGACCCCACAGGTATTGGTCAGCCCGATGGATGCCGAACGCAGTATCCAACAACATTGGGGCGCACCACTGAATTAAAAAAACAAAACCGGCAATTGCCGGTTTTATTTTTAGAGAGCGTGCCAATCAGATGGTTGACAAAGTTTTATTTATTGGATTGCTCCGTCACTAGCCAGTGTGTCGTTTGCGAACCGCGTTCTTGCTGCATCTGTGCCGACCGTGTACAGCGAAAGCGCGCTTTGAAAAAAATCCGCCAAAGGGGCGGATTTTTTATACAGCAAAAGGCGCACAGGAATGTGCGCCAATATATTTTGCCACAATGGCACTAGGCCATCTTGGAAACTTTTTTCGCCAGACGAGAAATCTTGCGCGCGGCACGCTGCTTTGGCATAACCTTGCCAGCGGATTTCATAATCTTGCTTTCTGCGGCACGTGCGGCGGCTGTTGCTGCGGCCTTGTCCCCAGATTCGATTGCAACCAATGCCTTTTTCGCAGCTGTTTTAACAGCACTGCGGCGGGCGGTGTTCACGGCGTTTTTCTTTTCCGTGACCAAAATTCTTTTTTCAGATGACTTATGATTTGCCACTTTATTTTCCTTTTATTTAGTCAAGTTTCCTGCTATTCTATAAAAAACAAACATAAAATCAAGGAAAAATAAAATGATGTATGCATTTGCGATAATTATTTCTTATTTACTGGGTTCGATACCCATGGGATTGGTGTTTACACGCCTGATGGGCAAGGGGGATTTGCGCAAGGTTGGCAGTGGTAACATCGGTGCAACAAACGTTATGCGCGTGGGTGGTCTGCGCATGGCGGGTGCGGTTTGGTTGTTGGACATGGCCAAGGCGATTGCAGCGGTTTTTATCGGGCGCGCCGTTGGTGGTGATGCATTTGCCGCATGGTGTGGGTTCGCGGCGATTGTTGGGCATTGCTATCCTGTGTGGTTGCGTTTCCACGGGGGCAAGGGGATTTCATCGCTGTTTGGTACAATTTTGGCAATCAGTCCGGCGGCGTTTGTGATATGCGGTATTGAATGGCTGATTGTGGCATTGACGTCGGGGTATTCATCACTGGGCGCGGTTGTGGTGTTTTGTTTGATGCCGATATTTGGTTTTGTTATTGGAACGCAGACGGGATTTGCATTCTTGGCAATGGGATTGCTGTGCCTGTGGCGGCATCGTGAAAATATCAGCCGTCTGGTGCATGGCACAGAATCAACCATTAAATGGAAATGGAAAAAATAGTTTTTATTGGGGGCGCGTGCGCCCCTTTTTCTTTTGTATTTGGTCTTTATTTTTTATGCGATTTGTGATATAATGCGGGAAAGAATTAGGGAAGGGACAGAATGAATAAAATTCTATATTTTGTTATGTGTGGTTTGATTGCAATGCCGGCAATGGCGGCATCACCCGCCGGTCAGGCACGTCGTTCTATGCAGACCCAGATGGTAACAAATGCGCCGCGTCGTGCGACGACCGCGTCGACAAACCAAATTACGGCGATGGCGTCGGCGGCAAATTCAACCGCATCTGACACGACCAGCGAAAACAAATCCAGTGCGCGTGTTGAACCGGTTGCGGAAAACAAGACCGTTGATACCCGTGAAAAGGAAAAAAACGCGTGCATCAATAATAATATTGGTATTGGTAATACGTTTGTTTGGGCGTCGCGTTACAGCAATCGTGATAACTATGCGACAATGGTCGAAGATACCGAGAATCCTGAAAACAACACATGCTTTGTCAGGGTAGAGGTTAAATCAACCGATAACCGCGTCAGCACATCTGATATTCCCGCAAAGTATTTTGAATGGGGTCAGAATATAACCTGTGGCGCATGGGCGGACGAAGGTACATTGAAACAGCGTATGTTGGACGCGAAAAAGACCGCACGTACATGGGCGACCGTTGGCGGTGCGGTTGGTGGGGCCGGTGTTGGTGTTGGCATTATGGAATTGTTTGGTAATAAACTGATTGGGGGCAAGGTTCAGGGTCAAAAGAACAAGAACCTGAGTGATGACCAAGTGTTAAAGAGCCAGTTGTTGACACTGAAAGAAAAGAACCCAACGCAGTATACTGAATTTAAGAATAATCTGCGTGCCTTGGTTGATGAATGCAATAAAGATATCTGGACTGATGACAATCAGCCAGAAGCATGCAAGGAATATGATTTCGAAGGTATTTTGAACGCCATGAAATAATCCCGTGCGTGAGATATTGGAAATTGAAAAACGACCCACATTTTGGGTCGTTTTTTGCTTTTAATATATATGTGAATTTTTTTATAGTGATTGGTATGAATAAAAACCTGTTTGAAAAATTATTGATTTTACGCAGTCCAGGTATCGGGCCGGCACGTTATAGCGAACTGTTGCGCCGATTCGATGGTGATGCGGCGGCCGCTGCCACTGCATTGAATGCAAGTGTCGCGCATCGTGATGCGGTTATGCGTGAAATGGCGCGCGCCGCCGAATTAAATATACATTATATATGTGATGACGATGAACTGTATCCGGTGGCATTGCGTGCGGTAAAAAATCACCCGCCGGTATTGACCGCGCGTGGAAATCTGGACACGTTGCGTCGGCGTGCCGTTGCGATGGTGGGAACGCGCCATGCAACCGCGGCGGGTATGGAATTTATGGCAAATTTGGCCACAGAATTTGCATCGCACGGTATCGCCGTTGTGTCGGGTATGGCGATTGGTACGGATACCGCGGCGCATCGTGGCGCGTTGCGTGCGGCGGGTTGTGCCCAGACGATTGCCGTTCTGGCGGGCGGGGTTGATTATATATGGCCGGTTGAAAACGAATCGTTGTATTGGGACATTGTTTCGCATGGCGTTGTGGTCAGCGAAATGCCGGTTGGATTTACGCCAGTTGCACAAAACTTTGTTCAGCGTAACCGCTGGGTCGCGGGAATCGGGGAATAATTGATTCTGGGCGAGGCCGATATGCAATCCGGCAGTATGCGCACGGCCCGATTCGCAACCGATATGGGGCGCAAAATTTATGCAATACCGTCGCACCCCGCGGATTCCCGCGCCGCCGGCCCAAATTCGCTGATAAAATCGGGCGTGGCAGAATTGTGCATCGGGGCATCTGATTTCCCGGAATTGGAAAATGATTCCCAATCGTTACAAAAAAAATCAAAAAAAGATACGGGTGAAAATTCCTTGTTAGATAAACTGGGGGCGATTCCAGTATCGGAATCTGTATTGGCAGAAATTGTCCAAAAAAGTATTTTGGAAATTAAACGCGATTTGGTTGTCCTAGAATTGCAGGGTTTGGTGCAAAAAGTAGACGGTGGATATATTCGTATGTGAATCTTTTCTTGTCTATACAATGTATATACAAACCGCGGAAATCGGGCAAAAAAACGAATCGTTGTCAAAAAATAAATGTTCAAAAATTGTTTAACATTTAGTTGAAAATCGAAATTTATCTTATAACTTATTTGACGTATCCAAAACGATTGAGACCGAGAAACTCAATCACCAAAGCGAGAGGGTTAAAAGTAGGGCTAACATAAACACTAAATTTTATGAAACAGTAAAATTTAGCGTTTATGTGCAGGTGATTTTTACACTCTTGCGCTGGCAGGAAACTCTTTTAGAGAAAGGAAAGGAGAAACGACATGCAGGCAGCGGCAACAAAAAAAATGACTAACTTGGAAACAATCAAGGGGGCCATTGCCGCAAAAATGGATTCTGCTGCGTTCTCGTCTTGGATTGCCCCATTAAATTTTGAAATTTCTGATGACACATTGGTGCTGACTGCCCAGAATCAATTCTCGGCTGACTTTATTTCTGGCGTACATGGTGCGACATTGAATGCGGTTGCGGCGGAATTTGGCTTGGCGGTACGTATTGCGGTTCGTGGTGCGGCGGTGGCAAACACGGTTGCAAACGACAACAATGTTCAGTCATTTGCCCCAGCGGCGGCGGCGACATCTGATGATGCGGCGGCAAACTTTGATGAATTTGTTGCATCTGATGAAAACGCGTTTGTGTTGTCGGCGTGCAAAAAATTGGCGGCGGGCGCGGTTGCATTCTCGCCTCTGTTTATCTATGGGCCGGCTGGTTGTGGCAAGTCATTGTTGGCGCGTTGCGTTGCAAATGCATCAGCGGGTCGCACAGTTATGATGTCGGGCGGTGAATTTGTTTCTGAATTTACACGCGCATTGCACGATCGTACAATCTTTGCATTCAAAGATTACTGCCGTAAATGCGATACATTTATCATGGACGATGTCCAGATGTTGGCCGGCAAACGTGCAACATGCGAAGAATTTTTGCAACTGGTTGTTGATTTGCGCAATGCGGGTAAAAACGGTGTCTTGACAGCGAACGCTGCGCCCAGCAATCTGACCGG
>JAUNMD010000046.1 GCA_030531915.1 Pseudomonadota bacterium | reverse complement strand
ATCAAATTCCGGGGCGCACATTGTTCCGCCTGCGCACGCCGGCATATTTCTTTACCACACAGGAATATTTGGACACGCATGGCGTGCCGCGTGACATGGACGATATGTTGGAAAATTTTGACCTGTGTATGTACCAGTCATATTTGAATATGCCCGAATGTTCTTTTATTGCAAAGCGGGCACGTAAATTGAACACGACAACGGATTCGGTTGGTCTGGTATTCCGCCTGATACGCGACGGCGATGGTATCGGATTGTTGCCGGCATGGACGGTGCAACAGCCACCAAAACTGGTGCGTGTGCCGAACATAGATTTTGAATACGAACATCGTATGATTGCCGCATGCAGTCCGAAACTGATTGATTCACCAAAAATTCGGGCGTTTATCAGATTCCTTGACGATTTCTGTAAAAAACATAATATACCTGTGGAACGGGTATGTTAAATTATGTTGATTAAATCAGAATACGCATCGCCAATCGGTAAATTGACATTGGTCGCATCTGACAATGCGCTGGTGGGTCTGTGGATTGCGGGCCAAAAACATCATGGCGATGTGGCGGGGATTCTGTTTGGTGACAACGCGACATTGCGTCGCGTATCGCGTTGGCTGGACGAATATTTTGCGGGCGGCCGCCCAACCGTTGATTTTGAATTATCACCGCGCGGCACGGCATTTCAACGCGCGGTGTGGCGCGCATTGCGTGAAATACCATATGGTGCGCGCGCGTCGTATTCTGATATCGCACGTCGCATCGGTTGCGCGTCCCCGCGTGCGGTTGGCGGTGCGGTCGGCCGCAACCCGATTTCAATTATTGTCCCATGCCATCGCGTTGTCGGTGCGCATGGTACAATGACGGGCTATGCCGGTGGCATTACAACCAAGGAAAAATTACTGGGGCTAGAACAGGGCGTTATTCCCGCCAAATAACAGACGTAAACATTCCATTTATTGCATCGCGTAAATTCGCATCATCAAAGAACTGATTGCGCTGTGCGGGTGTTGTGCCGTGTTCGTTATCTTCGAAATGTGGAATGTATTTTTGAATTGCGATTTTTGGAACACCACGGTTGTGTAAATCGCGTGTAATTTCCATTAAATCCAGTTTTGAAACAAATCGCGGATCACATGTGATGCGAACCTCGTAATCCTTGCCGGTCGCCTGCCATATGTCCAAACTGTGAATCATGCGGTCGTGGGCAATATTTTGACCCGACAGCGCACCATATTTATCACGCGTGGTCTTGTAATCCAAACCAATCCAGTCAACTGTATCGGCGGCGCGTGCCAAATTTTCAGGGTAAAATCCATTTGTATGCAGGCCAATTTTGAAACCCAGATTGCGAACGCGTCGCATATAATCAATCGCCGCGTCCCCCTGCATCAATGCTTCGCCGCCAGAAAAAACGACGGCTTCTAATTTGCCGACGCGATTACGCAACCAATCAAAAACTTTGTCTGGGTCGTATTCGCCATCGCCAACATTCAACAAATGGGGGTTCGAACAGTACACGCATCGCAACGGACACCCGCGCAGGAACAGCACTGCGGCCAGTTTCCCTGGGTAATCGATTGTTGTAAACGATACCAAACCCCCAATTTGAATGTCAGACATTTTATTATGCGGCCTTCTTTAACAATTCACTGTGACGTGCACCGGTGGTCAAACTGTTTGCCTCTGTGAACGTTTTTCTTTCGCAAAATTCAGAGTATTTACCAATATTGAAATTGGACACTGGTCTGATGAATCCCATAGAACGTGAGAAAACTTCACATTGTGTTCTCTGATTGCTGGCTGCCTGCATAATTTTCCTCCTTTCTTGTGCAATGCGTGTGTTTATTCGTGATTACATTCACAGTTCTGATTTGCGGCGATTTCCGCGTCGCATTTCGGACAGAACTCATGACGCCCCGGCAAATACCCGTGTTTTGGACAAATCGAGAATGTCGGTGTCAATGTCATGTACGGAATCTTGTAGTTTTCAAAGATTGTGCGTACGATTTTCTGGGCGGCTTCGCCACTGGATACAGGTTCGCCCATATACAGGTGCAACATCGTGCCACCGGTATATTTGCGCTGTAATTCTTCTTGGTGTTCCAACGCGACAAATGGGTCATCGGTAAAGTTCACCGGCAACTGTGTCGAATTGGTATAGTATGGTGCATCGTGTGTGCCCGCCGTGATGATGTCTGGGAAATTTTTCACATCGGTCTTGGCAAAGCGGTATGAACAACCCTCGGCTGGGGTGGCTTCCAAATTATACAGGTTGCCTGTTTGTTCTTGGAAATTTGCCAAGTTTTCACGAATGAAATCCATCACGTCCAGAACCAATTTTTTGCCCATTGGTGTTGCGATGTTTTCGCGGTCGCCTGTAAAGTTGCGAACCATTTCATTCGCACCATTTACGCCAATGGTTGAAAAGTGATGATCCCAGTTGCCTAAGTAACGGCGTGTAAACGGATACAGTCCACGTTCCATATTTTTGGTAATAATCTTGCGCTTGATTTCCAGTGAATCACGACCCATGTCCAGCAAACGTTTCAGTTCACGGAACAACCCGTCGCGATCGCCACGATGTACATAGCCCAAGCGCGCCAAATTGATTGTCACAACACCGATTGAACCGGTCTTTTCCGCCGACCCAAACAGACCACCACCGCGCTTTAACAATTCGCGTACGTCCAAACGCAGACGGCAACACATAGAACGCACGTCGGTTGGATTCAGGTCAGAATTCAAGAAATTCTGGAAATTTGGAATCCCATACTTTGCCGCCAAATCAAACAACGGTTTGACATTCGGATGTTCCCATGGGAAATCGTCGGTAATGTTATATGTTGGAATTGGGAACGTAAACGGACGACCCAATGCGTCACCTTCGGTCATAACCTCCAAGAACGCTTTGTTGATTGTGTCCATTTCGTTTTGCAGGTCACCATACGTAAAATCAACCTGTTTTTTACCAATAAATGGATGCTGGTCACGCAAATCCTTTGGACATGTCCAATCGAATGTAAAGTTGATAAATGGTGTTTGCGTACCCCAACGACATGGCACCGCGCAGTTAAATATCAACGTCTGCATTGCGTTTTTTACATCGGCATATGTCAGGTTATCAATTCTGACATATGGTGCCAAATACGTGTCCACGGACGAAAACGCCTGTGCCCCCGCAAATTCATTCTGTAATGTGCCCAAGAAATTCACCATATGTGAAATCGCGGTCGCCATATGTTTGGCGGGTTCGCATTGCAAATACCCCGGGACACCATTGAACCCCTCGTACAACAATTCACGCAAAGACCAGCCCGCACAATAACCCGTCAGCCAGCCCAAATCGTGAATGTGAATAGATGCGTTTTTGTGCGCCTCTGCAATTTCGCGTGGATACAGGTTCAGCCAGTATTCCGCCGTTACGCGTTCGCTGGTACGCAAAATCAACCCACCAATGGAATAGCCAACATTTGCATTTTCCTTGATGCGCCAGTTTGACCCACCAACGTAACCCTCAATCACCTCGACGGCATCAACATATGAGTCGCGAATTTCGCTGCGTTTCTGGCGATATATAATATATGATTCTGCGGTCTTGTACGCCTTGGCGTCCATCAGTGCCTGAATCACGGTTTCCTGAATCTGTTCAACCGATGGCACACGGTCTGTGAACTTGGCATCCAACGTGTTCAAAACGTTTTGGGTAATTGTTGCCACGTCCGCATCAGATATTTCACCTGTGACCGCAACGGCCTTTCTAATTGCATCAAATATCTTTTTGGAATCGAACGGGACAGTTTCGCCACCGCGCTTTTGTACCGCGACCAATTTGGTCGTCAGCGTTGGAATAACCTGAATTTTTGTTTCGTTTTCTGCATCAGACATCTTTCTGTCCCTTGTTTTGTAAAAACACAATATCTAGTGGTTATTTTGTTTATTTGATACCAATATATAGTTTTATAGGTTTTCTATCAACACGTAAAACAGAAAAAATTTTTCATTTTTTACTTTACTTTTCAAAAGGCGGGTTTTCTGTACGTTTGCGCTGTAACCGATTCCTCGAATCGGAATACTAAATATGTTTTTGTGTCAATAATTTGACCAAAACGCGACCAAAAACGATTCGTAAAACATCAAAAACACAAAATATAGGTGTGTTTTTGTAAAACTGTGTCTATATGTTGACAAATTGATGCGTTTTTCTGTGCAAAATTGACCGAAATGCTAAAATAGGTTGTGTTTCCCATCTAAAAATGATTTAGTGTAAGTATGTCTGGGTAATGGTTATCCAGATTTTTACTTAAAACTAACAAAAGAGCATAATCATTATGATGAAAAATGTATATGAAATGCTGCGTGATGTTTGTTCCCAGAATAAAGACCGTATTTTCTTTGTCAGACAGAATGAAACATATGCAGACCTGTTAAAGAAAGTAAAGCAACGTGCAGTATTACTGGCACAACGTTTTGGTATTAAAAAGGGCGACACGGTTGCGATTCTGTCGGGTAACACCCCAGAATTTATCAAATCGTATTTTGCCATTTTGTCCCAGGGGGCACATGCACTGATGCTGGACACCGGTCTGTCACAGGCAGAACACCTGAACATGATGGCGCGCACAAATTGCAAATTGGCATTGGCCCAGAAATCGCACTTTGTGGACGGTGGCCCGACAATGTTTGATATCGAAACCATCGACGACACCGACGAAAACGATTTTGTCGCGGCGGACGTTGACCGTAACGATATCGCAATGATGTCTTTTACATCGGGGTCAACCGGCAATCCAAAGGTTGTTGGCCTGACGCACGATAATCTGTTGTCATTGGCACAGGGCGCATTATTTTATGAACCGGTAATTCATCCGGGGTACACATTCTATGGGTTCTTGCCGTTGTATCATATATATGGTGTTGTCATCAATATTATTGCCCCAATTATTTTACGTGGTCAATTATTGCTGCAACCAATTTTGAACCCACGCGAATTTTTGAAGGATTTCAAAGAATACAGACCAGAGGTTATACCCGCCGTCCCACGTATATGGGAGGGGTTCTATAAAAAGATTGTGGACACTGCACGTGAAAAACACATGTACACCGTTATGCGTATGGTGATGTCGTCACGTCGCGTACTGCGCGCAATCGGATTGGGCTGTATTGTGGACAAGGTCACCAAACCCGTTCACGATATCTTTGGCGGCAATACCAAGGTGTTGGTGTCCGCGGGCGCAACACTGAAACCAACAATTCGCAAATTCTTTGAAAGTTTGGATTTCGTGGTCGGTGATTGCTATGGCCTGACCGAAACAACTGGGCCTGCAAACTTTAACTTTGCATTTCGTCGTCCCGATGGGTCAATGTACTATGCCGGCCCATTGCCCGGAAACGAAATCCAGATTCATGATCCGGACAAAGACGGCGTCGGTGAAATCTGGATGCGCGGTAATATGGTTATGCCAGGGTACTTGGATAATGACGAGGCCAACGCCGCCGCATTCGAAGATGGCTGGTTCAAAACGGGCGATTTGGGCAAATTGGACAAGTATGGTCGCCTGATTGTCAAAGGGCGCAAAAAACAGGTCATCGTTCTGGACAGTGGTAAAAACGTTTACCCCGATGAATTGGAAGACCTGTATCTGCAAAACGACGAAATATTGGCGGCGGCGGTATTTGAATATGTCATCGCTGGCAAAATCGTACCGTTTGCGGTATTTCAGGTAAAGCCCGGTACAACTGTCAACCGCGTTGCCATGTTGTTAAAGGCATCTAATTTGAAGATTGCACCATACAAGTGGGTTAAACACTTTGCAATCACCGAAGAAGAATTGCCACAAACATCGGCCAAGAAAATCAAGCATTTCGCGGTCAAAGAAATGTTGGACAATGGTGCGTTCCAGCGCGCCGAGTAATCGCGCAAATACAAAACTGCCCGCGAATGCGGGCGGTTTTCTTTTGCACAATATAACATATTGACAAAACATTCATTTGGGCTATATTAAACAGTGTGAGGAAACAAAAGGATTTCGCATGGCGACACTGAACAATGAACAGGTGCGTGCTATTATCAGTTACAGTACCCATATTCCATACTTTGATAAAATGACGCCTGCGGCGTTGCACGATGCGTACGGCCAGATTAAATCCACCAGTTCGTGGGACACGCCAACGCATTCTGTGACTATTCGTATTGGCAAAATTGATGGCAATGTTATTTGCAATGCGCTGTGGCACGAAATGTCGTTAAACCCTGCGCGCTTTGGTACAGTATCACCGTTTATGTTTGGCGGCAAAAATGATATTTATCGTTTTTGCAAAACGAATATCGCGGATAAATCCAGTGTCACGGGGCATTTGATGGACGAAATTCGTCATAACCTGATTGCGTATCTGTCTTTGAACAAGGGGTACAATAACGCATGGCGTGATCATGTTTTGACAATGCCCAGTGGTACAATCAATATATTCTTGGACGAAAATGGTACGCCAAACAAGCAATATAAAATGCTGGCCAAATTGAACAAGAGCATGCATTCAATCGCGTCGCAAAATATTGCAGATTTTCGTGTAAAGCGTTTCCGTAATGAAATCATCGCGGCGGTGTCGGAACGTTACCCTGATGGTATGCGTCGTGGTATGGTTATCAGAAAATCGCCTGTGGCGGTTGCGCCCGCAACAACGACAAATGTCGCACCATTTTCTGACGAAGAATATCGTTTGGACGAAATGGCGGAAAGCGCGCAAATCACATTGGACAATGCCCAGTATGTCAGTGGCGCACAATTCGAACAGGCACAACAAGATTTAGAATTGATAAAGGCATTGCGCGACGCGCGCACGTATTAAAAAAACGCCCACTTGGGCGTTTTTTTATTTGCAAACCGCGGTGTATGGTGCAAATGATTTTTCGGTATCAATTTCCCCATCGCCACAATCCAGACAGTTAAAACGTCTGTTCTGGTTATGTGTGCGGTCAATCGGAACATTTTTGCCCGACATTTCTGGAATATTGCCGGCATAATTCTTGTTCGGAAATCCGAAATAGAACGCGCGGCTGCGCCCACTGCATTCCAGCGTTGTGGCATAGCAACTGGGGTCATTCAGTTTTGATGTATCGGGCACGCAATATGATGTGCATGTGTCGCTGTCCAATACCATTTTCTCGCACGGGGTGCACGATGTTTGGTTCGCGCGCAGGGTCGCCCCAACCGAACCGTATATCGCGCCACTGGTAAAACGGCTGCACTTTGTGATGTTTTCCCCCTTGGACGCGTCCGCTACGCATTCCCATTCCAATGTGTCATAGTTCAAACGTGCCACCATATTATCAGGGCATGATTTTGTCGGAAATGGGTTCACGCATTCCCACACATCGTCAACGATAACCGCGGTCTGTTGCGATGCGCACAGGGGCTTTCTGGATTCGTCTGCCACGCATTCCAATAAATCAGAATCCCAAATCATATCACCGCCACAATCGGTCTTGGTGTTTATGCCAACGCATTGCCAGCGTCCAAATCGATACGTTTTAATCGTCCCCGTCGGACATTTAATATTCGTGGTGGTGGTGGTTGTGCTGTTGCTGGCGATGTTGGTAATAT
>JAUNMD010000045.1 GCA_030531915.1 Pseudomonadota bacterium | reverse complement strand
CGTTGGCACGGCGGACAGGTCAACAACCGCGGTCGTTTCCGTTGTTGCGGGTGCGTCTGTCTTTGGTGCTTTGAATGCGCCAAATGCCCACATCGCCGCAAAGAACAGAATAAACCACCACAAGAAACCGCCGAACATTGATTTCTTGGCCGTGGCGTTTTTGTTTGCATTCCACTGGGCAAAGCCCGAATTATTATCCAGATATTTTACCATTGTTATTTTACCTTTTTCGTTCTGACCGACGCCAAGCAACGACGACGTGCCAAGTACCAGTTCAATATATATAGTGCGACACCAACGCAAATACAAATGTCCGCCACGTTAAATGCCGGCCAATGCGCCCCACCGATATGAAAGTCCAAGAAATCAACCACCGCCCCAAAGCGCACGCGGTCAATCAAATTGCCAATCGCACCACCAAAAATCAGTGCCAACGGCACGCGTTCGTATTTTTCCGCACGCGCGAACAAATAGTACCCGATGAATCCGATAATAAATCCCGTTGCGATAACAATCAGAACTGGCGCAAATTCGCCCACACTGCGCAACATTGAAAACGATGCCCCCGGATTCCACGTAAATACGATGTTAAACCAATCAAACACATGCCACATCAAATATGGCACAGGAACAATTTCCCACGCCGCACCATACAGTGGCACAGTGCCCGTTATTGCGTACAGCAATGCCCCCTTGGTCAACATATCGGCCAAGATAATCGCCAGAATGATTGGAATATAAACCAACAGTTTCTTTTTCATTTTGTCCCTTTCTCAATATATTCAGGTGAAATATACCAAGCGGGGCGCATAATTGCAAATATAAATGTCCCCGCGCGGGGGACATTTAGTTTAATATCATTTGTCTGATACAGGTTCGGCAACGCCACTGTAATTGTCCGCACGCATTCGCGCCAAGAGGCCCGCCACACTGCGTTCAGACACGCCCAAATGTTCCAGCACGCCATAGCCCAAGAACAACGAACTTTCAATCGTTTCAGGTAATGCGACATTTGCGCCATCCGCCATCAATAACTTGGATTCCGTCAAATTACGCGCGCGCGCAAAGATTTTAACACGTGGCGCAATTTCACGCACCGTGATTGCCGCATCGTGCGCCGTTGCCGCGTTGTCTAATGCAATTACAACCGCACGCGTTTTGCGTGGCTGTAATCCCATATCGCGCAAAACGTCCGCATTTGTGGAATTGCCGTACACAACGTTAAATCCGTGTTCACGCCCCAACAGTACTGTATCGACGTCCATATCAATCGCAACGTATGGAATATTCTGGGTGTCCAACATTTGCGCGACGATTTGCCCGACGCGTCCAAATCCACAGATGATAACCGATGGGACTTGGGCGGGACGGCCCGTCAACCCTTGAGCAATGGATTGCGAGAACAGACGGCCCGACCGCTTTAACCAATCATATACCATCATCAACAATGGGGTCATCATGATGGACAGTATGATAATTGCGGTCAAGATTTCCTGATGTACCGGTGGCAATGCATCAATGCCCGATGTGCGCATGGTCTGTAACATCAACAGCCCAAATTCGCCCGCCTGTGACAAAATCAATGCAATCATTGCGGCGTCGGGAACGTTCACGTGGCGAACGCGCGCGACCATAAATATCGCAACAAATTTTGCCGCAATCAATCCGATTACACCAAACAGTACAACATACCAATATTGCCCCAGCACCGGCAGGTTTAATCCCATACCCAATGAAATGAAAAAGAACGCCAAGAACAACATTGCGTACGGACTGATTTCCGCACTGACCTGGTGGCTGTAAATCGTTTCAGACAGCAACATACCCGCCAAGAACGCGCCCAATCCCGCCGGCACGCCCGCAACGTTTGCAACCGCAGCCCATGCAACAATGTTCAACATTATGGCCAGCAAGAATGCCTCTTTGGATTTCAGGCGTGAAACCAAACGCATCAATGGATTCAGTACAAATCGGCCAACAATTACAACGCCCAGCACCAGCGCAACCGACCACACAAATACGTCAATCGCCGCCGCACCAAAGTTAAATGTGCGCCCCGCCAGTACCGGCATCATGGCCAGCAATGGAATTGCCAATAAATCTTGGAATAATAAAATCGAAAATGTCTGGCGGCCCATATCGGTGTTTATCTGGTTGCGATCCGCCAGCATCTGCATATCTTCGGATGTGCTGGACATAGACAGCATCAACGCCACCATTACGCAACCAATTATTGACCAACCGGTCAGGCCAAACAGCAATGGGAACAACATTGTTGCAACCATCAAAACCTGGGCCGCACCAAAACCAAAAATCGAATGACGCAATGTCCACAGGCGTTTCATATTGATATTCAGCCCCATCGTGAACCACAAAAACATAATGCCCAAATCACCCAACAGCGTCCACGTTTCTGTTAAATGAAACAGATTAAATACATATGGGCCGGACAGCACGCCTGCAAACAAAAATGCAACCAATGCACCGATACGCGCCACGCGCAGGAATGACACCAGCGCAAAAACCACCGTAACAAACGCCAATAATGTCAGGGACATTGTCATGATATTCCTCTCTCCTCTAGCCTTGTGTAAATTATATCAAATCGCGGGCCAGTTGTAAAAATTTTTCGGGCGATAATTCTTCGGCGCGTTCTGTGCCGGTTAAATCATATCGCGCCCAATCAACGTTTGGTATGATGCCACGTATCATCTTGCGACGCTGGCCAAATAAATTTGCCGTGATTTGTTCCAATTTCTTTATGTCACCCACAGCGCGGATTTTGTCCGCATTTGGAATAACCGATACAACCGCCGATTGCACACGTGGACGTGGGACAAACGCAGTGTTTGGTACATCAAACAATATACGCGCATCCGCCACCAGTGATGTCAGCACCGCCAAACGACCATACTGTGCATCGCCTGTGCGGGCGGTGATACGCTGGGCCACCTCGCGCTGGAACATCAGTGTCATGGACTTTATCGGTGCGCCAGATGCCGCTGCAATCAGCCAACGCGTAAACAATTCCGTTCCCACATTATATGGCAGGTTTGCGCATATCGCATATTCGCCCAATCCCAGATGCGCCGTATCAACGCGCAATGCGTCGCCATACACGACCGTCAAGCGACCGCCAGACGCCGCAACAATTTCATCAAGGATTGGTTTGGTTGCTGTATCTTTTTCAATCGCAACAACGCGGCGTGCGCCAGCCATCAGCAACGCACGCGTCAATCCCGCGGGCCCAGGCCCAATTTCCATAACATCGGTATTTTTGATATCGGGCACACTGCGCGCGATACGCCCCGTCAGATTCAAATCGAACAAGAAATTCTGGCCAAATTGCTTTTTGGGTTCAAGGCCCGCCGCACGCATCATTTCGGCCACAGGTGGCAAATTTTCAACCGTCATCATATTGCCTTGCGCCCCCCGAACGCCAACGACAAAGTGCCGTCGTCCAAATAATCTAAATCGCCACCCAATGGTACGCCCGATGCCAATTCTGTAAAACGTACGTTTGGCACGTCCGTCAAAACAGACATGACATAGTGCTGGGTTGTTTTCCCTTCGACCGTGTTGGGCAATGCGAAAATAATTTCAGTTATATTTTCATCACGAATGCGCGCGGCCAGATTTGCAATATTCAAATCGTCCGGTGTTGTTCCGTTTGCTCCCGACAGCAACCCACCAATTATATGATAGCGACCGTGGAACACCGCGGATTTTTCAAGTGTCCAAACATCCGACAAATCACGCACCAAACACAGCGCACCATTTGCGCGCGACCCGTCGCGGCAATATTCGCATTTGCCCGCGCCACGATCGGTCAAGACGCCACAATTTGGGCACGGGGCGACGTTTTCAACCGCATCGGTAATCGCCGCCGCCAACATTTCTGCGCGGCCTGTTTTGTCCTGTAACAACGCCAGTGCAATACGCTGGCCACCACGCGCACCAACACGTGGCAGACGTGCGAACTGTTTAATCAACTTTTCAATTTTCTGATTCATGATACCCGACCAATTTAATCAATGAAATATGTAACTGTCAATGCCCGCGTTTGTTGCGCGATTGCGCAATTCAGTTGCGGCGGCGTCCGTAATGCCATTTGCACGTACGCGGAACATACCATTTGATGCCTGTTCAATCGTGGCAACAACGCCCAGTTTATTTTTAACATTTGCAACCTGTTGCGCGGCGGCATCGCGCGATGAAAACGCACCGAACTGAACACCCGCCCCGCCCCGCGCGACCGATGGCGCACTGTACGCAGGTGCGGCATTTGCCGTTGCCGCGTTATATGCCGCCGTAAATGTTGGCGCAGACGCAGGCGCGGCACGCGTCGGCTGCACCGTGGCGATTGGCTGGACAGGCGTTGTGCGTTCAATCGGTGCAGAATTATTTTTGGTCATTTCAAATCCGCGATTTAACAGTTGTGTTGCGACCGCGGCACGTACATCTTTGTTTTCTGCACCCAAGACAACCGCCATCAAATGCGTACCGCCACGATTTGCCGTTGCGACCAATGAATAGCGCGACTTGTTTGTAAATCCGGTCTTCATACCGTCACAGCCCGCATATGTCCCCAGCAAACGATTACCATTTGCGTATGTTTTGCCGTTATACGTCCACGTTTTAATTCCGAAATATTTCCAGTATTGCGGAAAATGCTTGTACACCGCCATGGACAACAGTGCAATATCGCGCGCAGTTGACATATGGTCGTCGTTCGGCAGGCCAGAAGAGTTTTCAAAATTTGTATTTTTCAATCCGATTTCATTTGCGACACGCGTCATCATATCGGCAAAGTTACCTTCTTTGCCGCCCTTCAAATTTTCGGCCAATACGCGCGCGACGTCGTTCGCACTCATTACCGTTACGGCCTTTATCGCATCTTCGACGGTAATCTTGCTGCCCGCGGTCAGGCCCAATTTCACAGGTGACGCCGCCGCCGCATAGTTAGACACAATCAGATAATCGTCCAAATGCAGACGACCGTGTTCCAGTGCATCAAACGTTAAATAGACCGTCATAATCTTGGTCAATGATGCGGGGTAATTCGGCTGGTTGGCGTTTTCACGGATTAAAACCTGACCCGTGTCCATATTCGCGACCAGTGCCGCACGATACTGTGCCGCGTGGGACACGTTGCACATCATTGTGCACAGGAAAAATATGGATAGTGCCATTCTTCTCATACCATGAATGTTAGTAAAAATCGCAGGCACAGGTCAACAATAATAAGCATAAAAAAACGCCCGAACGGGCGTTTTTTAATCCAATGTGCGCAAACTGATTTTATCGCCATCGACGATAACCAGATGCCCCGATGTTATGCCAAATCCACGTGCGGCGTTAAATGCGTCACGCTGGCCAAACAATGTTTCATCACAGATTGGGCATACACCACGCGACAGGCATAATTGATTTGCAATTACATCTTCGCGGCATACGGCGATAATTGGAATATCGGGCTTGCGACAAGAAATCTGGGTTGTGGCGACGGTGTCGCACGCAAACACAACGATTGCCGACGCACGGTTCAAATACGCCATTGACGCCACAGAACGCGACCAATCGTTTTCAGGAACATTTTCAATACGCGACCAATCATACGAATTTGCAATCGCGTCATAGTCCGCATATGTCACAATTTTCGCCATTGTTTCAATCACACCAACCGGATTGATACCGATTGTTGTTTCTTCGGACGTCATGGTTGAATCCGCACGCAGGTATGCCGCATTGGCAACGTCGCTGATTTCGGCGCGGGTTGGAAATTCGCTGTTCACCATTGTGCCCAACATTTGTGTTGCCATAATAACCGGACGATTTAATGTGCGGCATGTACGAATAATATGGCGCGAAATCGCAGGCACGGTTTCAAATGGCACTTCGACCGCCAAATCGCCACGCGCAATCAAAATGACAACGGCCGCAGAAGCAAATTAAGCAATACGTTCGACGGCGTTTGGACGTTCGATTTTTGCAATAATCTTTATCGGGTGCGATGTGCGCGCGGTGATGAAATCGCGAACCTCTGCCACGTCTTCGGGACGCTGGACGAATGAAATTGCAACCCAATCAGGATTCTTGGTAATTGCGTATTCCAAATCATTCTTGTCCTTGGGCGTCAGGACAGATGTTGCAATATCAGTGTCCGGCAAATTAAAACCACGGCGCGACCAGATTTCGTCACCACGCACAACCGTTGCGATGATTTTACCGGCCCCAACCCCCGTGACGCGCATTTCAATTTTACCGTCATTTAACAAGATTCTGTCACCGACATTCAGCGATTTCAGCACGTCATCGTGTGGTAACTGAACGCGGGTGCTGTCCCCAGGGGTTGGGTCATTATCAAATGTAAATGTTTGACCGATTTTCAATGGATATTTATCTTCGGTGGCAAAGTTGCCGATACGGTGTTTTGGCCCCTGCAAATCAACCAAGACCGCAACCTGAACACCGGCCGCACGCGCCGTGCTACGAATTAAATCGATTTTTTCACCCTGAACATCACCGGTATCATGACTGAAATTGATACGACAAACGTTCACCCCCGCCAAGAACATACGGCGCAGTGTTTCAGCGTCCTCGCATTTTGGGCCGATTGATGCTGTAATTTTTGTAAATTTATTCATATTTTTCCGCTTTTTGTTTTCTTTCGTTTTTCTTGATTTTTACGAATTATGCTATATCATAAAAACCATAAAGAGACAAGGGGAAAACAAGCATGAAAAACGCAAATCACGGGGCGATTGATAATCAGCAGCTGCTGAGCATTATTCAACGTATCGAAAAATTAAACGAAGATTCCGCAGCAATCGCGGCTGATATCAAAGAGATTTTTAGCGAGGCGAAATCCGCAGGATTCGATCCAAAATATATTCGCCAGATGATACGTCTGCGCAAACTGGATCCAGATGAACTGGACGAAGCGGACGAATTGACCCAAATGTACCGCAGCGCGTTGGGATTGTAATGAAACGCTTTACCAAAACGGTCGAAGATTTTGTATGCGCCCACTGTGGCGCACATGTTCGGGGCAATGGTTATACAAATCATTGCCCCGCGTGTTTGTGGTCGCGCCATGTGGATAATACGCCGGGCGATCGCGCGGCAACCTGTGGCGGTATGATGCGCCCGATTGCTGTACAACCCGATGGCGCACGATTTATAATCACGCACCGTTGCGAAAAATGTGGCAAGACAATACGCCAGCACACGACCGACGACGACAATATGGACGAAATAATCCGGCTGAGTGCAGATAACAGTTTTATTTTCGGCAAATAAAAAATCCCCCGAATGGGGGATTCTTTGTTTTTATTTTTTATGTTTTATTGCGGCCGCGATAAATGCGTTAAACATTGTGTGGCCGGTAAATGGACTGGACTGAAATTCAGGGTGGAATTGACCCGCGACAAAGAATGGATGATTTGGCAATTCCACAATTTCAGGCAGGCGACCGTCCGGACTGCGCCCAGAAATAATCATTCCGGCATCGGCAAATTGTTTTTCAAACGATATGTCCATTTCATAGCGGTGACGATGGCGTTCTGATATTTTATTCGTGCCATAGATTTCGGCGGCGCGTGTATGTGGTGC
>JAUNMD010000044.1 GCA_030531915.1 Pseudomonadota bacterium | reverse complement strand
CTTGCGGTATCAAAAGGAATGGTGAAAAACGAATGGCAACAATAATCGCATTTGCAAATCAAAAGGGTGGTGTTGGCAAAACAACAACCGCAATCAATATTGGCGCGTCGTTGGCGGCAATTAAAAAGCGTGTTTTGTTGGTCGACCTTGACCCACAGGGTAATGCCGGCACGGGTTTGGGATTTGTGCGCAGTGCACATCGCCAAAGTGTTTATGGTGTTATTATGGGCACGGCCGCGGCCGCCGACAATATTTTGACAACCGCCGTACCAAATATGCATATTATGCCGTCCAGTATGGCGTTGGCAGGCGCAGAAATTGATTTGCTGGACGCTGATAACCGCGAATTTCGTCTGCGTGATGCGTTGGCAACGGTTGCGTCACATTACGACTATATATTATTAGATTGTCCACCAACATTGGGATATTTGACTGTAAATGCACTGGTTGCGTCTGATTGGGTTGTTGTCCCGATGCAGTGTGAATTTTATTCGTTGGAGGGGGTACAGCAATTACTGATGACAATCCGCGCCGTGCATGACAAGATAAATCCAAAATTAGCGGTGTTGGGGTTCTTGCTGACCATGTATGATCGTCGCTATGGCGTGACACGTGCGGTTGACGATGATGTGCGCAAAACATTTGGCGACCAGGTATTCAAGACCGTTGTACCGCGCAATGTCCGCGTATCCGAAGCACCCAGTTTCGGCAAACCGGCATTATTCTATGACTTTAATTCAAGTGGCGCACAGGCGTATCTGCGCGTTGCAACCGAAATAATTCAAAAACTGGAAGGGGGCGAAAATGGCAACTAAATTTGGATTGGGACGTGGTTTGGCCGATTTGCAAAATGAAATCGGCATATCTGTGCCGGATATCACCGCACTGACCGGTGGTGATCGCGTTGTGGTAAAACAAATCCCATTGGCACAAATTGGCGCAAACCCTGACCAGCCGCGCAAGACATTTACAGATGCAGAATTGGCGGATTTAGCGGCATCTATAAAAGAGAAGGGTGTATTGCAACCAATCTTGTTGCGTGCGGTTACAAATCGGCCGTATATGTATGAAATTGTGGCGGGCGAACGCCGCTATCGCGCCAGCAAGATGGCGGGTCTGGCGGAAATTCCCGCATTGGTAAAAACATTGGACGATGGCAATGCAATGGAAATCGCGCTGATTGAAAATGTCCAGCGTGAAAACCTGAATCCAATAGAAGAGGCCGCCGCATACAAAAACATAATGGAAAAGTGTGGCTATTCCATGGACGATGTATCGCGCCTGATTGGCAAATCAGAGAGTCATATTCGCAACATGTTGCGTATTTGTGCGTTGCCAGACAGTGTCAAAGAAATGGTAAAATCGGGCGAATTGTCGGCATCGCACGCGCGTACAATCGCGGTTGCGGAAAATCCGGCTGAATTGGCACGTGAAATTGTTCAAAACGGCCTGTCGGTGGCGGATGCGGCCGTGCGTGTAAAGCAGGGCGCACGTCGCAGTACCAGTCGCGCATACACAAACAAAACGATTGATGATAACGTCCGTCGTGATATGGAACGGCGCACATCCGACGCCATTGGCGCAAAGGTCAAAATATCAGAACGTCGTGGTGGCGCGGGCCAGATTGTCATATCATTTGCCACCCGTGTGCAACTGAATGAATTGGTTGAAAAACTGACCAAATAAAAATGCCCCGATGGGGCATTTTTATTTAGAGAGCAATGAATGTGTCCGCCATTGGCGGACAAGTTTAATTTACTGGATTGCTTCGTTACACTCGCAATGAAACCGAGCGGTACGCGAAGGTTGCGGCAAGGACGCTAGTCCGCAGGCGACACATGCAAAAAAACAACGTCATTGCGAGCGAGCGTAAGCGATGCGTGGCAATCCAGTTTATTTTATGTTGCGCGCAGCGCACAAAATTTGCTCTCTGCACTTTGATATTTGAACTTTATTAAAAAAACACCGGCATTTACCGGTGTTTTTTAGTCAGAATAGTGGCAGTCATCTTCATAGATATAAAATCCACGGCTGTCTTCGCCCCATTGGGTGTTGCCGGCAATGCTGCACGACGTTATGTCACCGGTATTATTGTCCGGCGTTGTGCCATATGTATTACCAATGGCGGGGCAACGTGTACACGTGCCACCCGACAGGTAATATCCCGCCGTACAATATGTATATTTTTTGCCGGATTGTACACATGCGGCGGTGGCCGCGCGTGCCATTGTCACCATACAAATGACGAAAATAAACATGCGTTTCATTTATTTCACCCTTTGGCTACATATTGCACATGCAGTTTTCGTCACGTCCAATCGATGATTGCAGTCGTGTGCTGTAACAATCTGTGGTTGATACGGTTGCGTCGCATGTTCCGTATGATATGACATACGTGCCGGTTTCGTCGCTGCCGGTGGTGTCGGCGCGGGTGCATGTTGTGCCGACCGCAGTATACCCAGATGGACAAGCGATATCAGTTTGCGTTTCGCCATTGGCGCAACAGCAATATCCGCTGGCCGCCCGTTCCAGACATGTTGCAACATCCATGCACACGGTGGCGGCGCGTGCCAGATTTGGCACGGCAATGATTGCCAGTGCGATACTTGTGATTATTTTTGCTTTCATTGTTTTTACCCCCTGTTGTTTTTCGTACGAAAAAACCACCAAGTTATTTTGGTGGTCAGGAGGCTGATAACAATTTTGTGAATTGTGTGCTTATTCAGTATATTCGCAACCCTCCTGGCCGTTTGGTTCAGGAGTTATATTTTCGTCGTAATAAAAAATGCGCACGCGCGCACTTGGAACTTATTCCGACGCACAAAACGGGTTATCAGACCCCATCACGGCAACACGCCATGACGGTGCGATTATAGAAGAATCTTTTCCGATTTGCAACTGTTTAGAGCAGGGCGAATTATAAAAAACTGACCCTTTACAATCGGCGTTTTATCTTGTACATTTAGACCAATAAAACAAAGGCAGAGTGATGGACGACAAAAAATTATCGTTTGAAGATGCGTACAAGCAACTGACCGAATTGGTCAAGAAAATGGAATCTGGCGAATTACCATTGGCGGATTCTGTGGCGGCATACGAACAGGGTATCAAGTTAAAGGCGTATTGCGAACAGTTACTGAAAGAAGCAGAACTGAAAATCGAAACGTTAAAGGTTGAAACGCAAGCATAGGCGCGTCGCAAGATGGAAAAACCAAAACTGACCCCTGTTATGCAACAGTACATGGATATGAAATCCGAAAATCCAGATGCACTGTTGATGTTTCGTTTGGGGGATTTTTACGAATCTTTTTTCGAAGATGCAAAGATAATCAGTCAAAATTTGGGGCTGGTTTTGACGGCACGTGGCACAGATGGCGATGGTGCGGACATTCCAATGTGCGGTATTCCATGGCACGCGGCGGACAATTATTTTGGCCGCTTGGTTCGCGCAGGGTTCAAGGTTGCGCTGGTCGAACAAATGGAAACACCCGCCCAGGCCAAGGCGCGTGGTCATAAATACATCGAACGCAAAATTATTCGCGTTTTGACATCGGGAACATTGACCGATGAAAATTTGCTGACACCGAAAAATTCTAATTTCTTGGTCGCGGTTGTACCAAATGCCGATGCGTTTGATATCGCGGGCTGTGATATTTCAACGGGTGAATTTTTTGTTGGTCGCACCGCCGACGTATTGGACGATTTGGTTCGCATCAATCCGGCAGAGGTTATTTATCCCGAACGTGACGCAGAAACAGAAACGGTGCAGCACCTGCGCGATGTGTTCGAGACAACGCCAGTATACGAAAAACTGTATCACCGTGCAGACATTGATCAAATTGTATCGCGCGTATTTTCGGGCGCGATTGATGGCAATGCGGCGGCAACGCCCGCAATGTCTGCGATTCAAATTCTGGCGGGTTATCTGTTTAATACCCAGCGTGATGCCACAACAACATTTCGCGCGCCATACGTGTTCAAATCGGGCGCGCAATTATTGATTGATTCCGCCACATGGCGCAGTTTGGAAATAGACGCCCCAATATCAGATGGCGGCGCGTGTTTGATTGATGTTCTGGACGTGACCAAGACCGCGGCGGGCGCGCGTAAATTGCGTGGGTACTTGCGCACATTGTCGGGCGATGCCACAGAAATTCGCAACCGTCAGGAACATATTGGTCATATGATTTTGAACAGTGATGTTATGGCAACTGTTGCGGCATCTCTGTCATCTGTGCCCGACGTCGGACGCAGCTTGACACGCCTGTTGTCGGGGCGCGGGACGCCACGCGATATGCGTCATGTGGCAGATTTCTTGATTGAATTGCCGAATTTCAAAATGATGGGGCCGCGTTTGGACGCGGAATTGGCGGCGCAATTTGCAAATATAAATACGCACAACGATTTGGCGATAAAACTGTCGCATGCGCTGGCCGATGAATTGCCGACATTTTTTCGTGATGGTGGGGTTATACGCGATGGGTTTGATGTCGCATTGGACAATATGCGCGCATTGGCCCACGGGGCCAAGGAAACAATCGCGGGCCTGCAATCACAGTATGCAACCCAGACCGGCGTGCACACACTGAAAATCAAATACAATAATGTTCTGGGGTATTTTATCGAAGTGCCATCGGCACGTGCCGACGCACTGATGATGCCAGAATCGGGCTTTATACATCGCCAGACATTGGCGGGCAATATGCGATTTACCACCGCGCAACTGATTGATTTGGACAACAATGTGCGCAGTGCGGCCGAACGCGCAACGGGTATTGAAAACGATATTATTGCAAACCTGATTGCGGACATTCGCGCGATATCTGATGATTTGCTGTCTGTGGCGGATTTGCTGGCGGATTTAGATGTGTGGTATGCGCTGGCCACGGTGGCGCGTGATTATGGCTGGGTGCGCCCAAATATTACAGACGACGGTGCGTTTGATGTCGTGGGCGGTCGTCACCCTGTGATTGAATCAGTATTGCGCACGCGTGGCGATAATTTCGTTAAAAACGATTGTAATTTGAACGTGCGCCCGATTGCATTACTGACCGGCCCGAATATGGCGGGTAAATCAACATATCTGCGCCAGAATGCATTGATTGTTGTACTGGCGCATTTGGGTTCGTTTGTGCCGGCATCACGCGCGACGATTGGTATTTGTGACCAGTTGTTCAGTCGTGTTGGTGCATCAGATAATCTGGCCGCGGGGCAATCCACATTTATGGTGGAAATGAGCGAGACCGCCAACATCTTGCGTCGTGCGACCAAGAAATCATTTATCATTTTTGATGAAATCGGTCGCGGGACGGCAACGTACGACGGTATGGCGATTGCACA
Source organism: Pseudomonadota bacterium (assembly GCA_030531915.1). Taxonomy (GTDB): domain Bacteria; phylum Pseudomonadota; class Alphaproteobacteria; order Rs-D84; family Rs-D84; genus Enterousia. Next base: position 2,577 of record JAUNMD010000044.1, on the reverse strand, counting down.
GGCGGTGTTGGAATACTTGGACGAATTGTCGCCACGCACGTTGTTTGCCACGCACTATCACGAATTGACGGCGTTGGTCGGTGATGACGCGGGGCGGCTGCATAATGTGTCGTGCCTGACCATTGATGTACGTGAACATAATAACGATATTGTATTTATGCATAAAATTGTGGCGGGTGTTGCCAACCGTTCATACGGTATACACGTCGCCAAAATGGCGGGCATGCCGGCATCGGTTGTTGCCCGCGCAGAATCTGTTTTGGCCGGGTTGGAGGGGGCACGTGCCACAACAGAAAATATAACGCCCACACCTGTTGCCACCACGCCTGCGCCGAAAAAGCCAGCGCGCGTGATGCAGCCGGGTGATACAACGCAACTGACGCTGTTCGGGTAAAGAGCCAAAGGACACCCCCCATATGAAGACCAGAGTAAAAATCGCATTCAAAACACCGTTTTATGAACCAAATTATGCCGAGTTTTACAACCCACTGGTTCTGACGGAATTTTTGCATCATTTGGATTTTATGAAATCACATGTTGCAACGCATTTAACGGTCGGTATGCCGGAAATTCAACTGGGGCTGCGTACGGTTGTGCACGACGGTGGAAACGAGTATATTTCAAAGGTTGCGTGGTCGGCGCGTATGCTGGTTGGGCGCGATGTTCGCATTGATGGGACAAAGGTTTATGCAAGCGTCCCGATGGACGCGCCACTGTGTCTGGAAAACGGTGATGTGTCGCGCCAGTGGCGTGAAATATTGGTCAACACGGCAAAATACAGTGCGGTTATTGATAACACAACCATGACACAACTGTGGCCGCTGTGTCGCAAAGATAAAACAGAATTTGCGCGGTTTATGACCGAATTTGCCCGCGCACAGAGCAAGATAAAGCATCGTTAAAATGGCATGTGGTTGGATTATTTTGGACAAAGAAAGTGGCCTGTTCAGTCGCACGGCCAGCACGCGTGTCGCGCGCCTGTTTGGGGCGCGGACGTCGGGACATATCGGCACACTTGACCCAATGGCGTCGGGGGTACTGCCGATTGCGGTTGGCGCGGCAACCAAAATGATACCATTTGTCGAAGATGCACATGAAAACGTCAAAGAATACCTGTTTTCTATGCGGTTTGGTATTGCAACGGACACGTTGGACATAACGGGACGCGAAACCGCGCGTAATGATTTTATGCCAACGGTTGATGCTGTTTTAGGTGTGCTGCCACAATTTATGGGGGAAATTTCCCAAATTCCGCCGGTATACAGTGCGGTGCACATCGCGGGGCGGCGTGCATACGAATTGGCGCGTGGTGGGGTTGTCGCCGCACCCGCACCACGTAAAGTAAATATCTATGCGCTGGAATTTCTGGGGCGCGACGGGTCGGATTGGAATTTTCGCCTGCGGTGCAGCCGTGGGACATATGTCCGTGCATTGGTGCGTGATATCGCGCGGGCGGTTGGGGCCATCGCCACAACAACGATGATACGCCGCACCAAATCGGGCGGTTTTGATATAAAAAATGCGGTGACACTTGATTTTCTGGAAAAACTGGTCAATAATGGCACAGATATCAAGGATTTCTTGAAATCACCAGACCATGGACTGGGGGACATTCCGGTTATGCGTCTGGACGATAAATCGGCCGAACTATATAAAAACGGCGGGTTTATTCAAACGGGTGATGCGGCCGGTCTGCGTCGTGTTTATTCTGGTGATGTGTTCATTGGAATAGGGCGAATTGATGATTCCGGTATGCTGCGCCCCAAACGAACAATTTAACGACAAACAAAGGAAAACATAATGTCCGTTACAAAAGAAAAAAAGAGCGAATTGATCGCCGCTTTCAAAACAACAGAAAAAGATAATGGCGGTTCCGCTGCATCTCAGGTTGCTGTTTTGACAGAACGTATTCGCAATTTGACCCAGCACATGAAAGAAAACCACAAAGACGAACACTCTAAACGTGGTCTGTTGTTGATGGTAAACCGCCGCAAGAAACTGTTGGCGTACATCAAAAAGAACAGTGTTGCTGAATACGAAGAACTGATTAAAAAATTAGGTCTGCGTAAATAATCAAATCCCGCCCTGTGGCGGGATTTTTATTGCATTGATGCAAATATCATTTATAATCAAATGGTGCGAAGGGGAAATTGTTCATTCTTGCATTTTGCGCGAATGCAAAAACGAATAATTTTTCTTCGCATTGAATAACAAACTTACAAACGAATGGAGAAAAATAATGTTGTTTGGTTTATTTGACAAAGGTGAACGTACACATTTGAATAATCCTGTTGTGTTCGAAGTGCCATATGGTGACGAAGTGTTGCGTTTGGAAACAGGTCGTATGGCGAAACAGGCAAACGGTGCTGTTTTGGCGACAATGGGCGGTACAATGGTATTGGCAACCGTCTGCGCGGAAAAGACCGCGGTCGAAGGTCAGGATTTCTTTCCACTGACTGTTGATTATCAGGAAAAATTTGCGTCCGCTGGCCGTATCCCAGGGTCGCGTGACAGACGCGAGGGCAAGGCATCAACCGCTGAAACATTGATTGCGCGCTTGATTGACCGCCCAATTCG
>JAUNMD010000043.1 GCA_030531915.1 Pseudomonadota bacterium | reverse complement strand
TACCCTTTGGCAAATATTCACCCTTTTGGCACTTCACATTGATTGTAATCGCCTGTGGTTCGCCTGTGCATCCATCTGAACCCGCTGGGCAAGTATAATTCTCGCCAAATACGGAACATGGGCGGCATGCATTTGCCACCACAGGTGTACCATAATAATCGGTTGATGTTGCGGTCTTGGTCATATAGTAGCCCGCCGCACAGCAAGTGTACTTTTTATATTCAGGGCATGAATACCCGCCCTCGGTCTGTTGTGGGGCGGCCGTGCCACCGGCACATGTGTAATTAGAACCCATTCTGGAACATGGTTGGCAATAATTGCCGGTCTTTGGCGTACCATCATATGTCGTCGATGACGAACTGGACGTCATGTAATAGCCGGCCTGACAACTGACATACGTTGGCAAACTGCTGCACGTATAGCCCGCGGCAAACGCATTACCGACGAAAACAGTTATTGCTAAACACGTCAAAAAACGCAGAAATCTGGACATTTTTCCCACTTCTTTTCCTCTTTTAGTTTCATTCTAGAAAAAAAACGGCATATGACGCAAGAGAAAAAATAAGCATGAATAATGAAATAAAAAAACGCGTCACATCGACGCGTAAATTTGATTGGTGGGTTAGGTAGGACTTGAACCCACGACCAAAGCGTTATGAGCGCTCCGCTCTAACCAACTGAGCTACTAACCCACGGACGCAATTATATATGTTTTCGCATTCGTTGCAAGTGCTTTTTATATTATATGCTTTATTTTTACGCTGGTCTGTGGCAATATGTTGCGTATGAGTTTGATAAAACCGATTTTGAATGATACCCAAATGGCGGCCTTTGACGCAGTTGCGCATTCTAATTCAAATGTATTGATTCTGGGTCAGGCGGGCACGGGTAAATCCACATTTGTAAATTACCTGAAATCCGCGTTGAACAAGCGGGTTATTTGTGCGTGCCCTACGGCCGTGTCGGCATTGAATATCGGCGGGCAAACAATACATTCGCTGTTTCAAATCCAGCCACGTGATTTTATTATGCCTGAATTATTAAAATTAAAGGCCAAACCACGCAATATATTAAATGCGACCGATGTGCTGATTATTGATGAAATTTCAATGGTTGCGCCCGATTTGCTGGACGCCATGGACATCTTGGCACGCAGCGCGCGTCGTAACAATGCGCCGTTTGGCGGGATTCAGATTGTTGCAATCGGCGATTTATTCCAGTTGCCGCCGGTTATCACCCGTGATGCGGCGCAATTCTATCAACAGGCATACGGTCATGAAAACGCGTACTTTTTTGATGCAAATGTTGCACATCGGTGCGATTTCCGCCGATTTGACTTTGAATGCGTGTATCGCCAGAACGATACGGCGTTGCTGGACAACCTGATTCAGTTGCGCCATGGTGAACTGGGGGCGTTGAATTTCTTTAATAATTGCCAGATTGCGGACGCCGCGCGGCGCGCAAATGCCGTGATAATCACGCCGTTTCGCGCAGTCGCCGAACGTATCAATGCCGATCGTTTGGCACAAATCAATGCGCCGGTGGTGTCATACACGGGTGTTTTGTCAGGAACGTTTTCCGAACGCGACGTGCCTGCGCCAATGAACCTGACGTTAAAGGTTGGGGCGTTGGTCGTATTTGTGAAAAACAACGATAAATGGCACAATGGTTCGATGGGCATCGACCACAACCTGACATCGCGCGATTTTACGGTGAAATTATTGAACAAAGAACGCTATTTTTTTAGGGTTCGCCCCTATAAATGGCAAAAAATAGAATAAACCCGCGATGAAAACGACCGCGTCATTGAAAACGAGGTCGGCAGTTTCAAGCAATTTCCGCTGAATTTGGGCTATGCCATGACGATACACAAGGCACAGGGTAAAACATTGGATGCAGTTGTGGTTGATATTTCGCGTGGCGCATTTGCCCACGGCCAGACGTACGTTGCATTGTCACGTACGCGCAGCGCGTCGGATATGCATATCGCAACGCCCCTGCGGCCACGTGATGTTATTTTTGATTCCCGCGTGCTAAGTTTTGTTGATGCAAATCAGCCAGCATAATATTGTACAGCGCATCGCCGGCGCGTTTCATCTGGTCAAAATTGACGGTTTTTCCATTTACCAAATCGCGTACAGATGGCACGGCGCGGCCCGTCAGCATGTTTTTTGCACCGCATGTCAATGCATTGCGTTCGGCATCAAATAATATGCCACCGTCGTCCGATGTCATCATTTGTTCGCGTTCATCACGCAAAATCCCGCGGTGGTCATGTTCGCCAATAAAAGAACTGCGTAAACGCTGGACAATAAACAGGTTTCCGCGATCGCCCGCAAAGAATGCCGGCACAACATCAGCGGAATTTTCAGACATGTATCGTGCGAATGCGTTGCTGTGATTCTGCATCGTGGTATCTTCGGCGGACGCAAACGACAGTGTATTAAAACGGCGGCGGTTCGGGTTCAGCGGGGTCAATGGCCCGTGTTGAATCACCAATAAATTACGCTGAATCTTGGCAACTTGTTCGGGTGTGCGTCCCGCGTCATACAGTTGCTGGGCCATATAATCGCCCAGTTGGGTTATCACGGCCGCGCCGTGGCTGTGCCCATAAAACATAATATTGCGCATGTTTTTTATCGCCGTGTTTATCGGGCGCACACGACCATTTTAATCAAACAGACGCGGTTGCAACAGTACATTGTATAAATCAATGACGTAATTGGGAACGGGTTCATTGGCGCGCATTTCGTCCAGACGTGCGGTCATGGCGGCGCGCGTGATTGGATGGTCGGCCAACTTTAATTTACGCCCCGCGCGATGAAACAAATCGGCACGTTCCAGCGACGGACTGCGCGATGCGAAATCATAGACCACAGAATAAACATTCACGCCAGAAACATTTTCTTCGGCCAATGCGCGATACAGCATTTTGCCATATGAATTTGCGTGAATTTCCGCATTGGTCAGTTCACCACCAAACGCCACAATCGCCGGTGTGTCCACGGGCACAGTCGGTGCATCCACCATATTATATGCGGCCGCGCCCCCTGGGGCGGTGCGCTGAACAACGCGGGCATGACTGGGGCGATATGCGGTCATAATTCTTTCTCCATCATAATGGCGTCAACGCCATCGTAATATTTTGGGCGAATGCCAATCTGGTGAAATCCCGCGTGTTCATACAACTGGCGGGCTGGGGCGTTGTTTTCTGCAACCTCCAAGAATAATTTTTTGATGCCACGGGCGCGCAAGTCCTGTTCTGCAACGACCAACATTGCGGACGCAATTCCACCGCGGCGCGCGTCGGGGTGAACACCAATGGTGATAATTTCTGCTTCGTCCGCGACGGCACGATATACGATAAACCCATTTTGACTGGCAATAATATCACAGCCCGATTTCTTCAAATCGGCAAAATCCTGTGCCGTCCATGGCTTTGACGGGAAACAGGCGCGGTGCAAATTTTCCAGTTCATTCAGCATGGGCGGCGTGCTCTTCGGCATAACTGGGACGCAGATACATTGGAACAACGGCGTCCAAATTGCCCGCGGCCAGTTTTTGTTCGGCGATTTTTGTCGCCAGTGTTAAATCAAAGGGCTTGTGCCCAACGGTTTGCGGACATTCCATTTGACGTGTTTCCAATTCTTCAATAGACATCGTTTGTGGCTGGGTTTTCGCAGATGCGACAAAGAAATCGCCACGTCCAGATTCAATCGCCACAAACGCGTCCGGCGTCGCCGCCAAATACAGTTCAAATGCATTGATTGGCACAACTGGGATATTCAGGCCCATCGCCAACCCCTTGGCATAGGCGATGCCCAGACGAATACCTGTAAAACTGCCGGGGCCAACAACAACGGCGATGGCGGTCAAATCACGCCAAGATGCGCCACATTCGTGCATAAATTTTTCGCATTCGGTTGGCAACGCGACGGACTGTTTTTCGGCATCCACACGCACGTGATGTGCGCCCAGTACAAATTCCAATCCCGCCCCAGATGTATTTATAACCAGTATCATTTTACCGTGCCTTTGTTATTTTATTTTGAATTATACGCAAAACTATGCGTGCAAACAACCCATTATGCATATCGCTGGTATTGTTTTGTGTGTTTCGCGCGTACACCAATGCGTGACTGCGTCGTTCCAATGGGTGAACGCAAACCAATTCGTGTACGCCCGCGGTGACCCGATATACATTATTGTCAGACGACCGTACGCAATGCACCGTCACATCAGAACGGCGCAGGTTTTTGCAAATTGAATATTGTTCTGTTAAATCCATAACTGTATCTTTTTACTGTCTATGCCCGTGCGCCAAAACCAATGCGCTTTGCCAAAATTGCGGATTTGTGCGCCGCCAACAGTTCGTCGATTTTGGCAATCGTAAATTCTGTCTTGGCATCTTCGCAATTATTCAGCAACAATTCACGCCGCAAAATCGCGGTCAGTTCACGCTGTAATTCACGCACCCCTTGTTCAGACGTGTAATCGTGAATAATATGACGTAATGCATCATCGGAAATCACGATATTGTCCGGATTCCAGCCCGTGTCATGCGCTGCACGCGCAATCAGATGCTCGCGCGCGATACGAACCTTTTCATCTTCGCTGTACCCCGGAATTTCGATAATTTCCATACGATCTTTTAATGCCGCCGACATGTTCAAACTGTTCGCAGTTGCAATGAACAACACATTGGACAGGTCAAAGTCAACCTCCAAATAATGATCGCGGAATGTCTTGTTTTGTTCTGGGTCAAGGATTTCCAGCAACGCAGATTCCGGATCACCGCGCCAATCACGCCCCATCTTGTCGATTTCGTCCAAAACAATCACGGGATTGTTCGCCTTGCAACGTTTCAGCGCGTCCATAATACGGCCGGTCTGCGCGCCAATGTACGTCTTGCGATGACCGCGGAAATGCGCCTCGTCCGAAACACCGCCCAGTGAAATACGGTGATATTTGCGTCCCAGTGCGGTTGCAATGGATTTTGCCAGTGATGTTTTGCCAACCCCAGGTGCGCCAACAAAACACAAAATACTGCCCTGATTGCCGCCGGTCTTTTTCATGACGGCAATATGTTCCAAGATGCGTTCTTTGACCGACTGCATACCGGAATGTTCGCTGTCCAACACGCCACGCGCCACATTCAGGTCGATTTCAGATTTGTCGGATTTGCCCCACGGCATGGACAACAATTCGTCCAAGTACGACTTTAACAACGCACCATCGTTTGACATTGGCGCAAAAGAACGCATGCGTTTCCATTCGGTCATGGCCTTTTCACGCACGTCCGCGGGCAGGGGGGCTTTTTCAATACGCTTGCGCATATTTTCAGAATCAACCTCGTCACTGTCTTCGCCCATTTCGTGCTGAATTGCGCGCATTTTCTCTTGCAAAATCGCCTCGCGACGGCCACGTTCCATCTGTTGCTGAATACGACGATTGATTGAATCTTCAATCTTTGCCGTTGCCATAATCAGGTTGATTTGTTCCAGCAAGATTACCAGTTTGTCGTGCCAACTGGTTGTGCGTAAAATGCGGATTGCCACGTCGGGTTCCAGCCCCGCCATCTGAATCACGCCATCAACAAATGCCGCCAATGGGTAATTCTGCATCAGACCACGCAGGCGATCGGCCTTGAATTTACGCACACCGGACAGTTGCTGCATATTTTCGGCAATTTTATCGCGCAGGGCGATTGTCTGTTCGTCGCGTTCATCGTTTGCAACGATAATCGGCGAAACATCGGCCGTAAACAGACCATCTGATACCATAATATCGGTCAAATTCACCGCGTGTGTGGTCAAAATAATAACATGCGCCGACCCATCAGGCATACGCAAGACATGCGCAATATCGCCAATCGTGCCGATGTCATAAATATCTTCGGGGGCGGCGGGATACGACCACGAATGCTGGGGTACCAAAACAATGCGCCCACCAGATGCGGCGGCGGCCTCTATACAAGCGATGGACTGGGGGTTGTCAACGTATACCGGTACGGTAATATCGGGGTGAACAACCAAATCACGAACGGGTAAAATAAATTCTTTCATAGCGCAATAAATATAAGATATTTTTATAATAATTCAAGGGCAATAAAAATCCCCTGAAAAAATCAGGGGATTTCAATTATCAACCGTCACAGATTTAGCGACGACGACCGTTAAAACCGTTGTATTGTGCGGTGTTGCTGGAACGTTTTGACAAATAACGTGCTGCAATCAAAATCAACCATTCCAACGCCAACATGCCCATATAGAACAATTTGGTTTCAATACCCTGTGCCCAGCCCAAAACATAAACGATTTGTGCCATGAATGATACGTACAAAATACCAAACATGCTGGTAAAGAATACTTTTTTAACTTTTCCAAACATTTTTATGCCTTTTTCCCTTGTATTAAAATTTATCAATGTCGGGTTTCTGGTGCCAGGTACCCGACCGACCCCGCAATAAGCGAAATGGATACAATCAACAATCGCCAATCATATCCGATGCCATATTAGGCAGCCATTGCAAGGCGAACATTGTCGTTCGCAGCGATTCTATCGCCATTCAGTTTTTAATCGGCTTTTAACGACGCCATGTCGGATTCAATCTTTTGTCTTTACTGCGCCTGTCGAAACTATGTCAGCCCCAATAAAATCATTCTGGTTGGTATCTGCTGGTTTTTCTGCGATGGCTGTGTATGTTTATACACTTTTCATCTTGAAAACGGCGCATATCCACAACCACAATGATTTTCTGAAATCGAGATAAATGGTGGAGCTGTGGGGTACCGCCCCCCAGTCCAAAACGTCTATTCCACAAAGATTTCAGAATCATCATCGCTTGCGCGACGTGTGTATTATAAATATTTACGGTGGAAATTGCAAGTTTTTAAGTTATAATCACGGAAAACAGGATTAAAAATGAAGTTCTTAGACAAGGCAAAGATTACAATCAAAGCGGGTGACGGGGGTAACGGCAGTGCCAGTTTCCGCCGCGAGAAATACATTGAATTTGGTGGCCCAAACGGCGGCGATGGTGGCCGTGGTGGCGACATTGTTTTTCGTGCCGTGCCAAATGTGAACACACTGATTGATTACCGGTACAAGACGAATTTTGCCGCCGGTCGTGGTGAAAATGGTATGGGAAAAATGCGTACGGGCGCATCTGGCGAAACATTGGTTTTGCCTGTGCCAACTGGTACGGTTATTTTGTCTGAAAACGAAGAAATCGAATACGCCGACCTGTCCGCCGATGGTATGGAATATCGCGCGGCACGTGGTGGCAACGGCGGTTGGGGAAATTTGCATTTCAAAAGTCCGACAAACCGCGCCCCGCGTCAGGCAAATGACGGTCTGCCTGGGGAATCACGCACGGTCGTATTGCGTCTGAAACTGATTGCAGATATTGGTCTGGTTGGATTTCCAAATGCGGGTAAATCGACACTGTTGTCGGCGGTAACATCGGCACGGCCAAAGATTGCGAATTACCCATTTACGACCCTGAATCCGCAACTGGGTGTAATGTACGCGCACAATCACGAATATGTGCTGGTTGACCTGCCTGGGTTGATTGAGGGGGCGCATACTGGTGTTGGTTTGGGCGACCGTTTCTTGGGACATGCTGAACGTACAAAAATGATTCTGCACGTTATTGATGGCACAGAACCAGATTGGGCGGCGCGCTATGCGGCAATACGCTATGAAATGGATTCGTATGGTGGTGGATTGGTGCACAAACCGGAAATGGTCATCATCAACAAAATTGACGCCATTGACGCCGATGAATTAAAAACACGCTTGGCCGATTTCAAAAAATCGTTTGGGCGTAAAAAGAAACCAGAAATCATAACAATCAGTGCCGCTGGTATGTTGGGCATTCATGAATTGATTTCTGCGCTTGAAAAGAAATTTTTGG
>JAUNMD010000042.1:4212-7993 GCA_030531915.1 Pseudomonadota bacterium | reverse complement strand
AAAAACGCCCATTCGGGCGTTTACTTTATAAATATGACTCCGTGACCTTGTATCTGCCATCGATATTTCGAATACCACCCGAACCTGACGCGCCCGATGAACGTGACGCCCCATTACTGGTACTGCCACTGGACGTACTGCCCGTGCTGCTGCCACTGGTTTTATCAGTAATTCTGATTTTCGGCAATACGCGTTTTACAAAGTTCTTTAACACGTCACTGTTATCTTGTTCCAGATAGCAATTACCGGTTTCATAATAACCATTCATCGCGGTGCAACGTTCCTGATACCACACATCAGTCAGCACGCATCCGCGCACAGAATCATATGTGGCAACCGGTGTTTCACGCCCCGTGTTATATGCCAAACACGCTGTACGTTCACTGTTTTCAACGCAACGCCCAGACAATGCGGCATTTCCCGTTGGCTCTTCGGATTTGCCAAATGTTGTGGAATAGAACGCCGTCAACAATTTGCCCGTATCATTCGCATCTGTCCAGAAACCGTCCAACGTTTCGCACGCATCAGCCAACTGGTCGTCTAATTCTTCTTGAACATCAGAAATTGCTTGGCTTACTTGCTGTTTTACCCGATCTGGCAATTCAGTAAACTGGGTACTGTTGCTGGTTGGGTCTTTGCAATTCTGCAACGCATAGTTTTCAATAACACTGCGCAACTGTGCCTGACCATAGCGGCGGCAATTCCACGGGTAACCCTGATTACCGGTCGACGGTGTACACAACTGCTTAACATAGTTATCAATCGCGGTGGCACACCCCTCGGCAACACGCACAGTATCAACATTATCAACAAACGCCAACAGCGATTTAATTCCACAAGACGCCGCATCACTGGTCAATTTGCCATTGCCATCAAATTGGCAATTCGTGTTATTACCATACAGTGCCGCACACGCCGTAACCTTGTCCTGACACATTGCCTTGGCCGCATATGCACTGACCGCGCCCGCCGCCGATGCGGTTGTGGTATCAAAATCCTTTAATGCGTTTGTCTGGGTATCATAACAGTCCGCCATTGTGCTGACGCAAGACATTTTGACTTCTTCGATTTTTGCTGACTGCGCCTGCGCAATTTCAATCAATGCACTGCGCTTAAATTCCTGCCATACGGTGGTGGAGATATCACGGCAAGAATCCAACGCAGTCGTCGCAAACATCTTGCGCGTTTCCAAGAAACTGTTGAATTTGCCATTCTGACTCAGCACATCGGTGTTGCCATTTGCACCATCCAATGTAATCAGGTTTTCCAATTCAAACAAACGCGGGCTGTAAATCGGATCGCCGGTATTTGCATCGACATACGCCCCCGTATAATCCAAACATTTTTTATAGTTTGCACCGCACGCCGTATCCGCGGTGATTGCACTTTTAACCTTGGCAATGCATTCATTCACGTCCGCGCTGTTGTGGCTGCGGTATTCTTCCAGACGGGCATCACGCAAATATTTTTCCGCGGTACGCACGGTCTGTTTAATTGTTTCGCGCTGGGAATTTACTTTCTTTTCATACGCATTGCAATCTTGGGAAATCAAGATGTTATAAGAACTCTTTGCCATGGTCATAACGGCATTATTTTCGCACGCATCATTCATCAATGACAGACATTGCTTTTGCGCCTGTGTGTATAATGCCTGACCCTCTAACTGGGACAAATCAGTACCCGACGAAGAACTGAATATAGACGACGCGTCGCCACCACTCCAAATATCGTCCATACTGGTTGAAAAATCCAAATCCAGCACACCCAACGATGTACTGCTGTTGCTGGCGGACACCTTGCGCTTGCCAGACAACAAATCGCCAATTTCAGACAACATTGCCGCCGCGCCGCTGGTATCGTTTTTGATTGCGCGTTCCCCCTCGGTCGCGGTGTACATCGCATTGACCTCGGCCGCGGTTTTATCCACAGCGTTCAAGTTATTGTTTTCAAATTGCGCTAACAGATTTTTGGCCTCGTCCAATGCGGCCTCGGTATCACGAAATTCTGTGAACTTTGAACTGCAAAAACAGCGACGATATGTATCGTTTGCCTTGGCACAGAATTGATCCATACATGTGGAATACGCCTCGCGACAGGTGGCATACCCACCGCCAATTTTCGACACATCATCAAATACCGCTGTTGCACGTGCAACCGCCGCACGCGATGCATTCACATTTGTTGCGCTGCGCGCACTGCTGGTATTGGTCGGGGCATACGCCGCACGCATCGCGCCCATAACGCCCACACGGGCAACAGTCCCGCTGCGCGACGTGCCAACCGGTGTCACCGCCGTACGGGCATTACGTGACGATACGGTATTCGTCGTTGTTGCCGCACGTGATGATGTTGTTGTTCTGCGCGATGTGGTTGTGGCCGTGCGTGACACGGTCGCGTTATCTGAACTACGATTTGTATTACGTGGCGTTGACGTATCACGTCCAGATGATGCAACGCCGGACGCCGCACGCGGATTAGGCATCTGTTCCGCCGCCACATTCCCAGCAGAAACAGCGACCATAATCGCCATAAAACATTTGATTAAATTCGACGTGCGCATTGCCAATTTTTACTCTCTCTTGAACGTATTATATCATTTTTCAGACATGTGAATCAATACCGAAATTATTCGATACAGCAATTCACCGCATTCTTGACCCAATCACCCAATTTACGAACAGTTGACTTGTCGGCTTTGCCCGCCGCACCCTTGGTGGTGACCGCCTTGTCATCGGCCTGTTTCAATTTGCATTCGGTCATTGCGTGTTCGTATACCGCCGGCGCAGTTTGCTTTACCCCCGTCAGGTCAATCAGGTTCATATTGATACCCCAGAACAACGAATACAAATCGTACGCCTTGTTGAACAAATTGTATGCATCTTCGGTGTTACCAGCACCCAATGCCTTGGTTCCAACCTCCATCAAACGCATAGATGCCGCCAACAGATGCTTGGAAATGCACCATACTTCGCCATCTTCGGCCGACGACGGTTTTACAATGCGTTTCATCAACTCTTTGCGCATTTCACGAACCGTGTTTATCATATCATAGAAACCTGTCTTGTGCGTTTTTGCACCACTGAAAAAGAAGTGTTCTTCCAATGACACCAAATTCATCAATGCAATCGACAAATCCTGATCAGACGACAAATCCAACGGATTTACCTTTTTAGATTGGTCAACTTTCTGAACCATTTCGTCCAAAGTCATTTTTTTGCTTTCGCGTTTCATGTCTATTTCTCCTTAGAATATCTCACATTTACATGCATACAACCATTGCCCAGCTGGCCAATGCCAGTGCAACGACGGGCAAAACAACCTTTTCAAATGGGAAATGTGCGTGACCGCCATTGCGTGCCTTCATAAAATCGTACAATTTTTCCACCAAAATGAACAAGATTGCACCGCAAATCGTGCCGAACAGTACGGGATCCATAACAAACGTACCGCAAATCATCTGGGGATTATATTTCACACGCCCCAAATATACGAACCCAATCATCGCCACCGACAACACAATCAACATAGGATTGCGACCGCGCCAATTCCAACCACGCTTGTCACAGAACTTGATTGCCCAGTACCCCAGCAACGCCAGCAACGCACCCGCCCACAGGCCAACAACGCTGTCTGGCACGCCCATATGACGCGCAATTTCCAATGACGCACCAATCGCGATTGTGCACACCGGACACGCAGGATTTGCCAATGCCGACGCCGGCGCAGTTGCCAACAACAAAGCCAATAACTTTTTCATTTAATTTACCTTTCCTTGTTTATC
>JAUNMD010000042.1:0-4189 GCA_030531915.1 Pseudomonadota bacterium | reverse complement strand
ACAGGGCGGGTCAATATGATTTTACGACCGCACGCATGTGCGCACTGCGTGCACGCGAATTGTTTTCCAGTTCCGCGTCCGTTGGTGTTTTGGTGGGCATTGCCGCAAATTTGGGTTCCGTGACCACCGGCATATGCGGGTCACCCAACGGCGACGTCCACGTGCGAAATGTGTTTTTAACAATTCTGTCTTCCAGTGAATGAAACGTCACGCATACGCATTTGCCGCCAATATTCAACAAGTCCGGCACGGCACGCAGGGCGCGTTCCAATTCGCCCATTTCGTCATTTACCGCAATACGCAACGCCTGAAACACGGGCGCAACATCACGCGGATTATGAACCAGATCACGCAATTCAAATGTCGTTTTTGGCGCGGCACGTTTTATCGCGTTTGCAATTATGCCCGCCTTTTTCACATCGCCATATTCACGCAGCACGCGCGCCAAATCGGTTGCCGACGCATTTTGAATAAATTCGGCCGCCGTTGCGCCAGATACCGACATACGCATATCCAGTGGCGCATCCGCCCGAAAAGAAAATCCGCGTGACGCAATGTCAATCTGCATTGACGAAATACCCAAATCAAACACGATTGCATCAAATTTTTCATTCAATTCCGCCATCGCCGAAAAGGGACGGGCAATAAATGTAAATCTGTCGCCAAATTCCGCACGCAACGCGTTCGCATCCGCAACAACATTCGGATCACGATCAAACGCAACAACCGACGCCCCCGCATTCAAAAAAGCACGCGAATAACCGCCCGCGCCAAACGTCGCATCAATAACGCGTGCGCCACGCACATCGCCCAACGCGTCCATCACTGCGCCCAACAACACAGGAATATGCTTTGTTGCCGTCATTCTATTTCAACCTTTATTCCCAATGCGATTAAATCCTTGGCCGTGGTTGCGCCCAATTCAACGCCCGTCGGCAATGCAATAGACGCCGTTTTGTCCGCCCCGTGCAGATTCAAAATCACGCGGGTATTGCCATGTGGCAACGAAATCAATGCCTTTTTAACCGCGGGCAATACATCTTTGTCATAAATTTCCAACGTCAATTTTCGCGCCACACGCGCCACCCATTGCGTCAGCGGTGTAATAGAATCCACAAATATCGACACGCGGTCATCGCGCGCGGATGTTTTCCCAGAAATCAACACAACATTTTCGGTGGACAGCGTCTGGGCAAATGTCGCCGCCGCGTCCCCAAACGCCACCGCGTCAATGTTGCCAAAACTGTCGGACGCATTGATTGTAATCATTTCCTTGCCGGTCTTGGTACGCCGACGCGAGAACGAATTTACATTTGCCGCAATCTGAACCGGCTTGCGATCACCAAGTTCCATCAATGACGCACTGGTCGCCAATTTGGCACGCTGAATCAGATGCTTGAACTGATCCAACGGGTGCGCAGAAATATAGAACCCCAACGCCGCCAATTCGTTTTCCAAACGCTGGCCAAATGTCCATGGCGCAACCCGCGTCAGATTCTTGGACAATCTGTCTTCGACAACATCATCTTCGACCGTGTTTGCAAACAGCGACAGTGAATTTGCACCATCTTTGGATTTTGATGCATATGACAAAATCGCATCAGCATTGATAAACACGGCCGCACGATTTGGCTGTAACGAATCCAAGACGCCAACACGGGCGAATGCCTCCAAAATGCGTTTGTTCATAATCGGCGCACAACGCTTTGCAAAATCGGTCAGGTTCTTGAATTTGCCATGCGCATTACGTTCCGCAACAATCGCATCTGTCGCCGCCGTACCAACGCCCTTGATTGCCGCCAATCCATAAATAATCTTGCCATCACGCACCGTGAACAGCGATTCACTGATATTGATATCAGGCGGCACAATTTGAATGTTAAAGTTCGCCTTGGCATCATCAACAAACAATGCCAACTGGTCGGTATCGTTCAGATTACTGGACATTGACGCCGCCAGAAATTCTGGTGTAAAGTTCGCCTTCAAATACGCGCATTGGTTTGCAACGATGGAATAGGCGATAGCGTGCGATTTATTAAACGCGTATTTTGCAAATTCCTTGAATTTTTCCCACAGGTCTTTGGCCTGTTCGCGATTCAAGGTTTGCTCTTTTTCGCAACCGTCCATGAACTTTACTTCCAACTGCGCCAGCAAGTCCAACTTCTTTTTACCCATGGCCTTGCGCACGGTATCGGACTGACCGCGGGTAAATCCCGCCAACGCACGCGTCAGCATCATAACCTGTTCCTGATAAACGATAATGCCATACGTTTCTTTCAGAATTGGTTCGGCCTTTGGATGAACGTATTCAATCGCTTCTTCGCCATGCATACGGGCGATAAATTGTGGAATAAACGCAATAGGCCCCGGACGGTTCAACGCATTCAACGCCGAAATTTCCAAGAAACTGGTCGGGCGCATTTTGCGCAATGTCTGTTGCACAAACGGAGCATCGAACTGAAATATACCTTCGGTGTGACCGCGCTGCCACAACGCCATTGTTTTTGGATCGTCAACCGGAATCTTGTCCAAATCAATATTGATGCCACGTGTTTGTTGAATCAGGCGCACCGCATATTTTAACACAACCAGTGTTTCCAATCCCAAAAAGTCAAATTTAATCAGCCCCGCCGATTCCAGATAGTGTCCGTCAAATTGGCACGATGGCAACGGGTTGGCGGGATCGCGATATACCGGCGCAATCTTGGTCGTTGGGCGGTCACCAATAACAACGCCGCACGCATGTTGACCCAGATTTCGAATTGAACCCTCTAATTCCTCGGCAATGGACACAACCTTGTTCATGTCTTCGTCGGTCGCCAAAACATGCTGAATTTCTGACGATGCATCAACCGCATCTTTTAATTTCTTGGCGTCTTGGGGAATCAGTTTCGACAGGCGGTCTGATTTAGAATACGGAATCCCATACACACGCCCAATATCGCGAATCGCGCCGCGGGCCTGCAAACTGCCGAACGTGATAATACGACACACCGAATCATGACCGTATTTATCGCAAATATACGCCAACACGCGTTCAATACCCGTCGGTTCAAAGTCCACGTCGAAATCGGGCATAGAAATACGATCCGGGTTCAAGAAACGTTCAAACAGCAATCCATACTTTAACGGATTTACGTGCGTAATACCCAACGCCCACGCCACAATAGACCCTGCACCAGAACCACGCCCTGGGCCGGTTAAAACATCATTTTTACGACACCAATCGATATAGTCCGCAACAATCAGGAAATACCCTGGGAATCCCATATTGATAATAACGTCCAGTTCAAATTCCGCCTGTTCGTAATATGGCTTGGTATCTGTAATCCCTTGTTCACGCATGCGTGCCGCCAATCCCGACATAGTATGTTCGCGCAGCATCTGACATTCGTTTTCCAAATCATCACCAAAACGGGGCAACAACGGTTTTTCATGGACGTTCACCATAAATCCACACCGACGTGCGATTTCAACCGTGTTCTCGCATGCCTCTGGCAAATCGGAAAACAGTTCCCACATTTCGTCTGGCGATTTGAAATATTGTTCCGATGATTTGCGCGGACGATCGGGGTCAATAACCTTGGTCTGGCCCAAAACACAGGACAGGGCATCTTCGGCCTCGTAATCCGATGCAGCGGCGCACACAACATCATTGGTCGCAACAATCGGAATATTTAATTCGCGCGCAATGTTCAAAAATTCTGGTTCTGTTTTAATTTCGTCCGCCAAACCATGACGCTGAATTTCCATATAGAATCGATCGCCAAAAATCTGTTGAAATTGTTCGGCATACGCACGCGCCTGTGAATTTTGATTGTTCAGAATCGCCATACCAATCGGCCCATGATGTGCCCCCGACAAACAGATAACCCCATCAGAATGCGACGCCAATTCATCAAACGTGATATACGGCCCCAAATGATGGTTATCACCACGCATGTACATAATACGGCTGAGTTCACACAGGTTCAGATACCCACCGTGATTTTGCGCCAATAAAACAATCTGGGACAACGATGATTCGCGCAAGATTTTCGGGTCAACCGTGTGATGATTTAATGATATTTCAACCCCGATAATCGGTTGCACTTTTTTTGCCGGCATAACATCAGAAAATTCGGCACAGCCCGACATCAAATTCGTATCCGTCAACGCACACGCGGGCATACCGGCGGCGATACACAGC
>JAUNMD010000041.1 GCA_030531915.1 Pseudomonadota bacterium | reverse complement strand
GAATGCGTCCACAGATTTAGTTGATGGTATTTCATTCCGTGTCGGACGATTTGGCCCATATGTGACGGACGGCAAAAAAAACGTCGCGGCGAAAAATTACACCGCCGACACAATCACGTTGGACGTTGCGCGCGAATTACTGGCGGGCGGCCCAAAGAAAGCAGAACCGATTGAACTGGGTAAAAATCCGACAACAGACCAGATGATTTATTATTACCCAACGGGACGTTATGGTGCATATATTTCATCGAACAAGGTAAATGTTTCGGTAAAAACGCAACCTGATTTGGAAACAGCGATTGATTTAATCAACAACAAGAAACCAAGTACGCGTTTCCGTAAAAAAGCAAAGTAATGGCAAATTACGATAAAAATTTTACAGATGAATTGCGTACACGTCTGTCAATCGTGGACGTGGTGTCGCGCCGTGTGCCATTGACCAAAAAGGGGCAAAATTATTGGGGTTGTTGTCCATTTCATAATGAAAAAACGCCCAGTTTTTCTGTGAACGAAGACAAGGGTTTTTATCACTGTTTCGGGTGTGGCGAACATGGCGATATTATTTCTTTTACCATGAAATCGGAAAACGTCGGATTCGTTGATGCAATCAAAGAATTGGCCGATATGGCGGGTATGAAATTACCAGAGTTCAAGCCACGTGATCCGAAAATTGTCGCCCGCGAAGAATCATACTTTGATATTATGGAACGCGCAGCGACGGAATATCAAAAGCAATTATTTACCCCCGCGGGCGCGGTTGCATTGGAATATATTCGCCGCCGCGGTTTTACCGACGATATGATAAAAAAGTATCGTTTGGGGTACGCACCAAAAAATAACTTTATCGCAAATAAATTCGTAAACACCCGCCAAGATATTCTGATTGGCACGGGTCTGTGTCGGCGTGGCGATTATGGAATGTATGATTTCTTTCGCGATAAATTGATGTTTCCTATATTTTCCGCGCGCGGTCAAATTGTTGCTTTTTCAGGGCGCAGTTTGGACGGTTCAGAACCCAAATATATCAACACATCGGACACGGAAATATTTCATAAACGTAAAACGATTTTTGGATTTAATTTTGCCCGCGAAAATATTCACCGCAATAATCGCACTATTATTGTAGAGGGGCAAATTGACGCCATTCAAATGCAATGCCACGGTTTTCCTGAAACAGTTGCACCATTGGGTACGGCATTGACCGAAGATCATTTGGCAATTCTGTGCAAGGCAAATCGTAATATCGTATTTTGTTTTGATGGTGATAATGCAGGACGCAAGGCCGCGGTTCGCGCCGCAGACATTGTATTGCCATTTGTGCGCGATGATTCCGATGTCAGATTTGCATTTGTTACCGGTGGCAAAGATCCGGACGAAGTTTTGAAAAATTCTGGCACGGACGCCATGCGCGCGATTATTGATGCGGCGGAAAACCTGACCGATTTTTTGTGGAATACGGCGAACAACAATTATGTTGTATCAACCCCAGGGGGACGTGCACAGGCAGAAAAATTCTTGAAATCTGAAACAGACAAAATTGCAGATGTGGCGTTGCGCGCGGAATATGAAAACGAATACAATTCGCGCAAGTTTAACCAGTGGCACAAATGGTCACGCAAGCCGCAAGCGACGCAAGTTGCCGTTCCAGAAATTGATGCGATTACGCGCAATACGCTGGTATTTATCACAAACAAATTTCCAGAAATCGCGGAACGCCATGCGGAATTTTTAGCAAAACTGAATATTTCGTTGGATGGTGATGCGCCCGATATGAATATGGATGCGCGCGCGGCGGAACGTTATATCACGTCGTTAAAGTTGCAAAATTACCTGAAAAAATTACGCGAACAAAAACAAAAATTGACCACTGATATATTGCATGGCGATGCGGACGATGACGCGCGTGGGCGGATTTCCGCTATCGACAGCGAAATTGCAAAGTACACAGAAAAACTGGAACAAATGATTTCAGAGTGATTTTTTCAACATGCATGCGTCATCTCTATCTTTATCATTTGGCACAACGGTTGTGTATGACAACGCCGAATTTAACCTGTCGACGCGGGACAAGGTTGGTATTGTTGGTGTAAATGGCGCGGGCAAAACCACACTGTTCAAATTGATACTGGGTGAATTATCACCGGACGCGGGCCGCATTGATACCGGCGGCGCGCGATTGGGGTATTTGCCACAGACAATCGAAATAACAAATCCCGAAATAACCGTTTGGGAATTTTTAACAACGGGGCGTCCAATCGCAAAACTGGAAGAACGGCTGCGCAACCTCTATCAACAAATTGCGGACACGCCCGATGACGCACAGGTTCAATCGGACATAGACAGCACGCAATCCGAACTGGATTATTACGAATGCTATACCGCCGAAGATACTTTGCTGGAAATTATCGACAATATGCATATTGATTCAGATATGTTGGACATGCGGTTGCGCGACCTGTCGGGTGGTCAAAAGTCCAAGGTTGCATTTGCGCGTCTGCTGTATTCCATGGCGGAAATTTTATTACTGGACGAACCAACAAATCATTTAGACGCCACGACCAAGGACTGGGTTTGCAATTACCTGAAAAAATACCGCGGTATGGTTTTGATTATCAGCCATGATTGCGAATTTTTGAACAATATCGTGAACAAGATTCTGTACGTGGACAAGGTTACCAAAAAGATATCTGTGTTTTCTGGGAACTATGATGATTATCAGGTAAAATTGCGCGAATTAAAACGCGCCCGCGCCAAGGCGATTGAAAACCAAGAACGCCAGATTAAACACCTGTCTGATTTTGTGGCGCGCGCAAATGCCGCCAGTCCGACCAACCACGCGATGAAGCGTGCGGGTAATGTTCGTGCGGCGATTTTGGAACATGTGCTGAAAAACAGAATTGAACGCGAAACCGCGTATAAAAAGTTAAAGATGGATTTGTCGCCCATGCGCGATGGTGCGCGTCACCCGATTATGGTTGATAACCTGTGGTTTCGATATCCAAATGCAAAATTATTATACAGAAATTTGTCATTCATTATCACGGGTGGCGAACGCTTTTTAATCTGTGGTGAAAATGGTACGGGTAAATCAACACTGCTGAAATTGATAATGGGTGTGCTGGCCCCAGAACGCGGAACGATTGATATAAATCCAAAGACCGACATTGCATACTATGCACAGGAATTAGAGGAATTGTCACCCGACAAAACAATTCTGGAAAATGTCGCCAGCGATGATTACACAGATCAACAACTGCGCGCGGTGCTGGCAAATTTCTTGTTCTATGATATGGATGTATTCAAACAGGTGTCTGTACTGTCGCCTGGGGAACGCGCCCGTGTTGCATTGGCCAAGATTTTATTGCGACGTGCAAATATGCTGATTCTGGACGAACCAACGAATCACCTGGATCCCGAAACGCAACGCGTGATTGGTGATAATTTCAGGGATTTTACCGGCACAATTATCGTGGTCAGCCATAATCCGGACTTTGTCGAACAAATCGGGATTACCCGTATGCTGGTATTACCATCGGGCAGAATAGAAGATTATGACCACGAAAAATTGGAATATTATTACGCCGTAAACAGCGAAAAATAATATAAAAAAAAGCCGGCATTTGCCGGCCTTTTTTGATATTTTTAATTGTTAAACAGAAAGTGGCAAATGTCGCCTTCTTGCATAACATATTCTTTGCCGACCAGACGCATTTTGCCGGCCTCTTTGACGGCAACTTCGCCCCCCAGTGCAATGTAGTCCGCGGGCGAAATGATTTCGGCACGAATAAAACCTTTCTCGAAATCAGTGTGGATTTTACCAGCGGCCTGGGGCGCGGTCATACCACGCGTGATCGTCCATGCGTGCGCTTCCTTTGGGCCAACGGTATAAAATGTTTGCAGACCCAGTGTTTCGTAACCTGTTTTTATAACCTGTTCCAGACCGGATTGTTTCAGTCCCAAATCGTCCAAGAACATTTTGCGTTCATCAGGATTCACGATTTGTGAAATTTCCATTTCGATTTTTGATGAAATTACCAACACAGGCGCGGCATCACCGTACTTTGCACGTACGGCATCAGAATATTTATTACCGGTTGCCGCGGCGGATTCTTCGACATTGCATACGTAAATCACCGGCTTGGCCGTCAACAGGTTAAATGGCGATGCATCAACACCTGAATTACGCGCAGGCGTACCACCCTTCAACGCTGCATAAATCGTGTTTGCGTCCGCCAATAATTTAATTGCATTCTTGTCCAGACCGTGCGCCTTTTTTTCCAGATTTTTAATCTGTTTTTCCATGCTCTCCATATCGGCCAGCATCAGTTCTGTTTCAATCGTTTCGATATCGTCCAGTGGATCAATACGGCCATTGACATGTACAATATCATCGTTTTCAAAGCAACGTACAACGTGAATAATCGCGTCCGTTGATAAAATATTTCCCAAGAATTTATTTCCCAACCCTTCGCCATTTGATGCGCCACGCACCAGACCCGCAATATCAACAATTTCCAGTTGTGTTGGAATAATTTTCGCACTGTTATCAACCGCCGCCAATTTCAGCAGTGTTTCGTCCGGCACAACAACGCGACCGGTATTTGGTTCAATGGTGCAAAATGGATAGTTTTGTGCGTCCGCCGCCGCCGATTGCGTCAGTGCATTAAATAACGTAGATTTTCCAACATTTGGCAATCCAACAATTCCACAATTGAAACCCATAACTAAATCCTTTATAATGCCTGTAATATGTCATACATGTGGAACAAATTCAATATAAAAACCATGCCGGCGGAAACCATTGTTTTCCGCGATGGCGTGTTTTGCGCTGATTTATCAACATTGCCTGATTGCAATATTGATAAAACATACGAATTGCCCGTTCATGTAATATATGTTGGCGAAATTGCCGGTAAATGCCGGCTGGATTTGAATATTTCGGCGGCAAATCAATCCGTCATTTTAGACGTGCGTGTAAAAAATAATTTGCCGGCCTTTTTTGATATTTTTATCAAAAACACCGGTAAAAATTCTGAAATTCGTGGCGGGGTGTTATTGGAAAATGCCGGTGATTTAACATACAATATTACCGGTCAACATGCGGCCGACGATACCGCGATTTGTGTTAAAACAAAATTGATTGCGGAAAAAAATACAAAATCAAAATTGTCTGGTACGGCCGTAATTGAAAAAAATACGAAAAACGCGATTTCAGATATCGCATTCGCGGCATTGGCGGACAAAACCGCGCGAATAGAATTTGTGCCCGCACAACGTATTTCGTCCGTGCCAAAATCGGCCGACCACAGTGCGGCGATTTTCCGCCCAACCGATTTTCAAATTGAATATTTACGCGAAGCGGGCCTGTCTGGGGCAGAGGTTACCATTGCCACCCGCGAAGCGTTTATGAATGATTTATAAAATCACCCAAAACAGAATACAAAAAAGCGCCCGATAAAAACGATTTTATCGGACACAAAATAACCATAACCCAATCAGGCACGGATTTATTTTTTCTTGAAGCCCTGTTTGGCTTTTAACTTTGGATTCGCAGGATCAATCAAGATAACCTGTTTACCACGGCGAATTTGTTTAACATTGCCGCGTTTCTTCCAAGCTTTTAATGAACTCAAAAATTTCATATCTAAATCCTTTATTGCGTGGTGATTATAAACGCTTTTTGTAAAAAATCAAATAATTATTATATTTTTGTTGTAGTTGTAGGGGCTGTTGGTTTTGTTGAAAACTGTTGTGAACTTTTTTTGAACAAGTTTTCAACACTTTTTTGCAAGATTTCTGGGGATTTTGCGCGGCGCGGTTGAAAATATTGCTGAAATATAAACATGTCAATAAATGCGCAGTTTTCAGTATTTTTAACAAATTTAAGGGCTTGCTTTTTATACTTGTTGAAAACTGTTGAAATTGTTATAATTCCAACATCAGGGGGGATTTTATCAAAAATGAGACAGCGGGTACTGAAAGCATTGGCCAATCCGGCGCGCATATTTTATGTGCCCTATAATATGGCAATTTTGAACTTTGTGATTCAGTTCCTTGTTTTTATTGCGATTTTTGTTGCATCACTGTTGTGGACAAATGGCAGAGATCCTGTGTCACCGCTGTGGTTTTTGGTGTCGCTGTGCGTGGTTCATATGATAATGGCGACATTTGCAAAGCGCGATCCCCAACTGGGCCAAATTTTGGCTGCAAAAATACAACTGTTCAAAAAGAAGATACCAAACAGATTGGCGGCGTAAAAAATGAATGGATTTTTTGAATATTTCGCAGGCAGTGGTTTTCCCGTCACAACAATGATTATGGTCATTGCGGTGATTTTTATATTTGTCGTGCTGATGATGTATATGCCGGCACTGACGCGGCGCATATTGCCCCAGTTTGGTTATAAACGCTATGCGCGGTATTTGCCGTTCCAGACCGTGTACAATGATGATTCATTGGAATTGTCTGACGGGTCGTTGTTGCGCGTGTATCGGGTTGCGGGTGTTCAGACCAGCATGCAGGATGCCGCCACACGTGAAAAATTCTTGGAATTACGCACGCAACTGTTCAACCAAATTCGTGATCCAAATGTGGTGATGCGCTTCTTTATGACGCGTGATGCAACGGACGAAAATACGGACTATGAATTTGACCAGCCGGTTTTGCAGAAGATTTATGACAAGTGGCAGGCCCAAGGGTTGCGTATTTTCCTGAATAACTATTATATCGTGTTACAGGTATCGGGCGCGTCGGCGCGCGAAAAATTAAATCAATATGGTAATTATCTGGAATCTATATTGGCGGCGTACCAGCCGAAATTATTGCGTAATAATTCCACCGATAATATGGCGCGATTCTTTGGCCGGATTTTGTCACCAATTACAAAGCCCGCGCCCATTGTATGCGATAACCGTATTGCGGATTTGGTAACGGTTGACGATGTTGAATTTATGCGCGATGGTGTTGTGCGGTATATCAGTGGCGGGTCGCAGACGTTTGCGGCAATGATGTCTTTCCGCATGTCGCCGGATTATTTGGACGAAGAATTTTTTGATATTGCGCCAGCGTCAATCGTCGGCCGATGATAACGAAACATCAACATTGGAACAGATTTCTGATGCGCAAAGTGCAATGGACGAAAACGCAACGGGGAATCAATCGCTGGTAAATTATTACCCGCTGTTTATTCTGTTTGGCCGTTCGATTGATGAATTGAATCATTATGTTGACGAGTTCAAGAAGATTTCGGCATCGTTTGGTGTTGCGCCAATTTGCGAAACATATGCGGCGCGCGTATCGTGGTTTGCACAAATCCCAGGTTTTGATGTTTTCCCGCGCAGTTTCAAGTTGCTGTCGCGGACAGCCGCAATCAGTATTCCTATGTCGACCCAGCCACGTGGGGTGGCAAACTGTGATTGGGGCCCAGGGCCGCTGGTGGTATTCCCAACCGCCCAAGGAACACCGTATCAGTTCCAATTCCATGTGTCGGACAAGCCGGCGGCGGTTGCGCATACTTTGACAATCGGGCCAACAGGTGGTGGTAAAACAACATTGTTCAGTTTCTTGATTGCGCAATCATTGCGTCACCCGAAATTAAAGGCATTCTTCTTTGACCGTAACAAGGGGGCTGAAATATTTACCCTGTCGGTTGGTGGCAAATACATCACAATGCAGGGCAAAGAGAAAAATGCCGCAGACAATTCATTTTTGACGCACTTGAATCCGCTGAAAATGCCGGACACGGCGGCAAATCGCGCGTTCTTGCGTCGGTGGTTTGCAATCATAACAGGACAGTCAGACGCAAATTCTGCGGACGAAATCGCGCGTGCGGTGTCGGTGAATTTTGACTATTTGCCCGACCGCGACAGAATCTTGAAGAATTTGTGGGAGAGTTGCTTTGCATCAAATGGCAATATGCGACCGGCGTTGAAAAAGTGGATTGACCCGTTGCAATATGGCGACATATTTAACGAAACGTCAGATACGTTGGATTTGCAATCACGTTTGAC
>JAUNMD010000040.1 GCA_030531915.1 Pseudomonadota bacterium | reverse complement strand
TGGCGCGAAATATTTATGATTTCGGCACTGAAAAACGACGGCGTGGACGGTATGTTGGACGCGCTGGCCGCGGTAATGCCGGCGTCACCATATATGTTTGATGCATCTGATGCGGTGGACGTGCCTGATAATCTGTACCTGTCGGAATTGACACGGGAAAAGATTTACAAATATATTCACCAAGAATTGCCGTATCACATCAATGTATTGACCGAACGGGTTGATGTTGACGCGGATGGGGTCTTGGACATATACCAGAAAATCGCCGTTCAAAACGATGCGCATAAAAAGATTGTAATTGGCCGTGGTGGTGAACAATTAAAACAAATCGGCACCGCCGCCCGCCATGATATTCAGGATCAGTGGGGCGTGAACGCGCGCCTGCACCTGTTTGTGCGTGTTGAGCCCGATTGGGAAAACAAGGCCGAAAATTACGAAGATCAGGGGTTGGAGTTCACGAAATAAAATGTTGCACACATCGGACTTTGATTTTGAATTACCCACCGAATTGATTGCGTCGCACCCATTGGCACGCCGTGATGCATCACGTATGCTGGTGGTGAAAAGTTCCCCTGAATTGGAATTGGCGGATCGGCATATTCGGGATTTTTTGGATTATATTCGCCCGGGCGACGTGGTGGTGTTTAACAATTCGCGCGTTATTCCGGCGCGATTTGATGCGACCGATGCGGCGGGTCACGAATATGAAATCACACTGCATACCGCGGCGGGTGGTAACCTGTGGTGGGGATTGTGCAAGAAATTCACGCGTATCGCGGTTGGTGATACATTGACCATGACCGACGGCACGCAAATCCGCGTGGTGGATTCTGATGCGGACAGTGGTCTGAAACTGGAATTTTTATGTGACGATGTGTTTGCGGTTCTGAATAAAATCGGCAAAATGCCATTGCCACCATATATGCATCGTGACCAAGAGGATTCTGATCGTGAACGTTACCAGACCGTTTATGCCGACCCAATCGGTTCAATGGCGGCACCAACGGCGGGGTTGCATTTTACGCCCGAACTGATGGACGAAATTGCGCGCCGTGGTGCACAGATTGTCAAGGTTACCCTGCATGTTGGTGCGGGCACATGGATGCCGGTCAAGACCGAGGATCTAACCCAACACAAAATGCACAGTGAATGGTGTCAGATTACGCCCGCACAGGCGGACATTATAAACAATGCAAAACGTGTTATCGCGGTTGGGACAACATCAATGCGAACACTGGAAAGTGCGGCAATACGTAACCGCACATTGCCGGAATCAGAGCGTTGCCGCCGTGTTGTGCCGTTTTGTGATACAACCGATATATTTATTACGCCAGGGTACACGTTTGGTGCGGTGGACGTATTGTTGACCAATTTCCATTTACCAAAATCGACACTGTTTATGTTAGTTTCTGCGTTTGCTGGTCTGAATGAAATGAAGGCCGCATACGCACACGCGGTGGCTGAAAAATACAGATTCTTTTCATACGGCGATTGTTGCCTGTTATTCAAAAAGGATGCGTAATGAAATTTGAACCAACACTGCATAAACTGCCCAGTGGTATGACGGTAATCCTTGACCCGATGGATTTGGAAACCACGACGATAAGTGTGTTGTTCAAAACGGGTGCACGTGATGAAACGCCCGCAGAGATGGGAATTACCCATTTTTGTGAACATATGTTGTGCAAGGGGACAACGCGTTTTCCAAACCCGCGTGCGTTTGATGATTTTATGGATTTTAACGGTGGCACGAAAAATGCGCGCACAAGCAATACATCGTTGGAATTATGCGGACGTATTTTGGCTGAAAACGCAAATCTGTTGTTGGACGTGTTCGCTGACCAGTTGCAAAATTCGTTGTTTGACCCAGAAAAAATTGAATTGGAACGCACTGTTATCAAGGACGAATTGCGCCGTGCATCGGACAAGCCCGAACGCCAGTTGATAGATTTTATATCTGGGAAACTGTTTAATTATGCAACTGGCTCTTTGCGTATATTGGGTACGTATGAAACAATCGATTCTTTTACGCGTGACCAAATGTTGGCATTTTTGCAACGTCGCCTGTCCGCCCAGAATTGCATAATCAGCGTGTCTGGCAAGATTATTGATGCCGATGATATGTTGGCGCATATTACGGAAAAATTCGCGTTTTTGGACACGCATTTTGTGCCAATGAATACCAGTATCACGTATACGCCAACGGTTGCGCACAACCTGCGCCCAGATGATAAAAACATTAAATTGCGCATATTGTTCCCTGATATCTGGCCATTGGAATACGAATGCCGCTTTAATAATAAATGCGTGGGTAAATTCGAACGTTTCTTGGGACGCCAGTTATTGGATGTCGTGCGCCGTGAAAATGGGTTGGTCTATGGATTACAGATGACGGGCTATGGCAACGAAAAGTTTGGCGTCAGTGGCGTTACAACCGAAACCGCGCCGGAAAATATTGAACGCGTGGTTGCACTGATTGCAAAGACCGCCCACCGCGTGTACACCGAAAATCCAATCACAGACGACGATTTGATACGTTTTACACATAAAAATAAATTGGGAAATGCCGATTGGTTGGAATCTGCGTCCCAGCGCATGGCAACATTGATTGGCTTTTATGCCGATTACGACCGCCTGTACGATTTTTATGAAGCAAATCGTATGGCCGACAGCATTCGTCGTGACGATGTAATCAAAAATTCGCGTGGTTATTTTGATGGTGCAATGTCCATTATTACCCAAGGGGCAGCATTCCACGCCGATTTGGCGGACATATGGCACGAAAATTTCAAATAATTGATTTCGATTTGCGTACGACAAAAAACATGCTATGATTCAGGCATCAGAAACAACAAGGGTGCACAGTTATGGCATTGAAATTTAATTTAATCGCAACAGATGGCATGGCGCGCCGCGGTTCGGTTGAAACCGCACACGGCACGTTCCAGACCCCCGCATTTATGGCGGTGGGCACGGCCGCCACGGTCAAGGCCCTGACCATGGATCAGGTCGCGGCAACGGGGACTCAGGTTATTTTGGGTAACACTTATCACCTGATGATGCGCCCCGGTGGCGATTTGGTCGAAAAAATGGGTGGCCTGCATAAATTTGGTGGCTGGCATGGGCCAATTTTGACCGACAGTGGCGGTTTTCAGGTTATGTCGCTGTCTAATTTGGTAAAAATGAACGAAGAGGGCGTACAGTTCACATCGTATATCGATGGCGGTATCAAGCATTTCTTGCGTCCCGAAGATTCCATTCATATTCAGCATCAGCTGGATTCTAATATTACAATGGCGTTGGACGAATGCCTGCATTTGCCCGCACCACGTGAACGCGTGGAAAAAAACGTGGAAATGGTCGCACGTTGGGCGCGGCGCAGTCGCGATGCCTTTATCGATCGCCCTGGGTACGGCATATTTGGCATTGTTCAGGGTGCGGATTTCCCAGACCTGCGTAAAAAATCGGCAAAGCAACTGACCGATATCGGATTTGATGGATATGCGGTTGGCGGTCTGGCGGTTGGCGAAACCCAAGATGTGATGTTTGATATGATTGCAACCACAACGCCACTGTTGCCCGCGGACAAGCCACGATACCTGATGGGCGTGGGAACACCACTGGACATTTTGGGCGCGGTTGAACGTGGTATCGATATGTTCGATTGCGTTATGCCAACGCGCGCCGGTCGCACGGCACAGGCATTTACGCGCCATGGCACAATGAATATGAAAAACGCGCGATTCCGTGACGATGCCGCCCCACTGGACGACCAGTGCGGGTGTCCGGCGTGCAAACTGTCGCGCGCATACATTCATCATTTGGTAAAGTGTAATGAAATATTGGGCGCAACATTATTGACCCAGCATAATTTGTGGTTCTATCAGGATTTGATGCGTGGCATTCGTGAATCCATAGAGCAGGGACGCTTTGCACAATTCAAGGCAGATTTTATAGAAAAATATACAGGTGAACAAAAATGACAAAAACAAAAAAAGAAAAAACAGCAGTAACAACAGCAGACCCACGGGCCAAGGTTTATGAACAGCCCGTTGTCGTAAATATGATTGGTAAAACTGTGGCGGCCCCACAGGTATTGTTGAATGACCGTGACAAAGTATATCTGGCCACGGCCAAGAAATCATCAGACACGATGACGTTTGTTTATTCGCTGGTATGTCCGCGTACAAACGGCACGTATTATGAACTGATTCCTAATACAGAGGTTGCCGCGTTCGCTGACCCCCAGAATGCAGATATCTATTATCGCACCGTGAATCAAATCATGGAATATCAACAGCGTTCTGTTGGGTTCCGCACAATGCGCGAAGGCGATTTTATGGCGGAATACATCAAATCGTTTAACGAACGCACGAAATAAAAACAAACGCCAAACCAAAAAAAGGGGGAGCATAACAATGGCAAAAAAACAAATAGAGGTAATTGAACGCGATGGCGCAAAAACTGTCGCAAAAAAGACGTCTTATATCACATGGGTAAAACGCGTGTTCGCGATTGTATCCGTGGTGTGGATTGCGCTGGTCGTGTGGACACCACTGCACATCAAAAACACATATTCGGGCCCGATAAAGAAATCGATTGTTGTGTCAATGTTCTTTGACCTGCAACGCAATATCGCGACGCAGTACGAAAACCTGTTGGACGGTATTAAAAAATCCATCAATCTGGAAAAGCCAGTATCTTTTGCCATTGACAAGGTCAAGGTTGCTGAAAACGCCGTGTCCAAGGTAACAGATGCCACCGCCGATGCGAAAAAGACCACGGGTCAGGCCGCCAAGGCAACATCTGATGCGAAACAGGTAACGGGGCTGATTGGCAAATTCGGTGTCAAAACGGGTGGTCTGGACAAGGCGATTGATGCCGCAGATAAAAATATTGCCAAAGCAAATCAGGCCGTCGCCCGCGTGGACGACACCGCCGCATTGGTCAACAGCAAATTGGACAGTGTTGAACGCGAACTGACATCTGTGTTACAGGTTCAGATTGACCAAATGATTGACGAAGCAATCAAGAACCAACTGGACAAAGGTACGGGCGGTTTGGGCACAACACTGCTGACCAACTATGGGATTCAGCACGTCTATCCATGGCGTCCATCATCATGGCCGGTCGCAACAAAAATCTATAACGACCTGTCTAAATCTAGTTTAAGCACCATTCAAATCATCACCAGCACGGTCGACAAATACTTTGGCTATGTCGCATGGGGATTGGTCATTGCCGCATGGGCGGTTGGTGCGCTGGTGTGGTTGATGCTGTTCAAGAAAGTCAAGGCAATGATTGCGCCGTTTATCGTATGTCCACGCTGTGGTCACACATTTGCCGACAAACGCACCGCATATGGTATTTTGAAGGCCCTGCAACCATGGAAATGGTTATAAACAGGGTAACACAATGAATCCATACGTACTATTTTGTTATTGTAACATTATGCGTGAAATGCGCAGTATGCGCCGTTTCTTGGCGACGATGGATGCACGTATGCGTACTCGTCGTGGCGAACGCATGAATGCACAGATGGCCGCCCGTCGGTACACCAATGCGCGCAGCATGTTACAATATAAACACACGCGCCAGAAAAAACGGTGATACCAATTCAATAACTGGGGGAAAATATGCCAGAAACAACGAAAGTTAAACTGGAACAAAGTGTTTTTGACGACGCATACCGCGTTAAATTGTCCGGATTGCGGTACACAGCGATTGCTGGGTGCGCCGTGATGGGGACATTACTGTTGGGCAGTGTCGTCACCCAGTTGCAACAGGCAAATGAACTGAAAAAACAAGAAATCCAGTTAAAACAACGCGAACTGGACTTGCGTGCGCGCCAGTATACGTTGGATTCATTGCGGTTTGAATATTTGCAGAAAAATATGTCAAATCGCCAAAAATAATGCTTGCATTCTGATAAAGAATATGTCAGAATATGCCACGCAGTGCGAGCGTAGCTCAGTTGGCTAGAGCGCAACCTTGCCAAGGTTGAGGTCGAGGGTTCGAGCCCCTTTGCTCGCACCAGATATTCAAAACCACCCATTCGGGTGGTTTTTTGTTTTATTGATTGCGGGGGCAAAAGGTGGTAAAATATTGGGGAATTAAATAAAGGGGGGCACGATGCCAAAACAAGTAAAAGAAACAAACAAAACAGAAACACTGTTATCTGAAATCAATACCAAGATGGGATATTTTGCTAAATTCTTGTGGTACACAATTATGGCATATTTGCTGGGCGCGCTGATGTGTGTGTTTGGCGTTGGATTTATGGCCACGGAATTTGACGGTCTGATTTTGTTGGGACTGTTGTTTGTCTTGTTTGGCGTCGGATTGGCGGTAACAATGTTTATCTTGTCATTGGTGTCGTTACGCCGCGCAACCAAAAACATCGGCTGCATTGAATAAGATGCAATTTGATAAAAAACACACCGCCATTTGGCGGTGTGTTTTTTTATTCTTCGTCCTGAATTTTCAGCCCCAGATTTTCTGGTGTCAGTAATCCTGTTGCGGACAGCACCGCAAAGAATGCACTGGTGCGGCCAAATTTTGCCTGTGCCAATGAAACCTGAGTGTTCAGTAATTCTTGTTCGGCGTTCAGCACGTCCAGTACTGTGCGGCGGCCGCGCTTTTGTTCGTCGCGTGTCCCCGACAATGCCATTTTGTTTGCCTTGACGCCCGCTTCGGCGGCGGTGATTGCCGCGGCCTGTGCATCGTACATATTCCACGCCTGATGCAGAGATTCGGTAATCGTACGCTGGGCATTGACGGTTTGTTCTTGGATTCCATCAACGGTATAGCGAACCTTGTCCACGTTGGCGAATGCATTACCCTTGTCATACAATGGCATTTTCAGGTACACACCAATACGGCTGTCGCGGACTTTGTCAATATACGGGACATCTTCGATTTGCATAATTGACCCACGCACATCAACCGCCGGCAGCATAGATTTACGCGCCACAACAATTTTTTCGCGCGCGGCTTTTTCTTTGGACTGTAATGCCAAAATCACAGGGTGATTTTTCATTGCGTATTCAACCGCATCGTCAACCGTTGCTGGGAACAATTTTTCCATGCGTTCCAAATCGATTTCTGTAAATTCAGATGGCGCATCGCCATACACACGACGGAACGTTTCAACCGCGTTGTCATATTTCGCCTGTGCATCCGCCAATGCGTACTTTGCCATTTCCACGCGCGCAGATGCCTGTGCCACGTCGGTCTTGGTCAGACGACCCACACGGGCATTGTCGGCGCAATAGTTATAGTATTCTTGCAATACGCGTTGGTTGCTTTGATTCAGTTTCAAAACCTCGTCCGCGCGCAATACGGCAATGTATGCATTGATTGCATTCAGGAATGTGTCCTGTTCGGTGGCGTACAATGCGGCGGTTTCGGCATCGCGCACGGCGCGTGCACCCTTGTACTGGGCAATGGTGGAAAAACCTTCGAATATATTCTGTTGAAATTCCAGTCCAACGCCCACTGGATTATAGTCAAACGAATAATCACCCAGTTTAGTACGCGCCGCGCCGGCATTTGCGGACACGCCCAAGTATGGTTTGAATCCCGCACTGGACGCCGACACATCGGCATCGGCCGCGCGCAGGGCGGCACGCTGGCTTTTAATCACTGGGTTTGATTCATACACATTTTGCAGTTCTGAATACATATCGGCATTTGACGCCAATGGTGTCAACGCCACCAACATACCGATTAAACAATAATTCAGTTTCATACCTTTTCCCCTTATAATGTTGTTTTGAACTTTTTAATTGCGAATACCCATATAATTGCGCCCACCGCCAGCATGTACGTGCACTGGCGCGCAAAGTATTCGATATCTGACCCTTTCAGAATAATGTTGCGAACCATATACGCATAGTGCGACAATGGGTTCACAGAACTGACATATTGCAACAATACCGGCATATTTTCAGTCGGAATAATTGCCCCCGACAGCATCAGCGACATAAACGCAACAATCACGACGCCCAATAATGCCTGTTGCTGGGTATTGGTATAGTTCGACAGTAATACTGCAATCCCCGATGCCGGTACACAAAATACCAAGAAC
>JAUNMD010000039.1 GCA_030531915.1 Pseudomonadota bacterium | reverse complement strand
ATTTACCGCAATATTGCAACACAAAGATGAGTAATAAAAAACGGACACAAAATTGTGTCCGTTTTCTTTATTTGTCTTCGAATGGATTTTCGTCCTTGTGATATTCAATCACCACCGGCAGGTGTTCCCACTTTAATTCCGTGGCAATCCCGCGGCGCAGGTAACGCGTGTATGATTCTGGAATATCAGACGCACCACCAACATTGATTGTAATCTTCATCGGGTGACGGCCCGTTTGACGCGCGAATTTAATCTTCATCGGGCGTTTCAGGCGCGACATCGGTGGCTGGCGCGTGGCAACCAATTTTTCAACAATGCGGTTTATCAAACTGGTTGGGACTTGCGATGATGAAATGTCCCATTGTTCATAAATACGGCGGAACATATTCTGAACCCCCATGCCGGTTTCCGCAGACACCGCCAGTATCATTGGTTTGATAATCTGGTGAAATGAATTTGCAAATTGATGTTTCAATTTCAGCAATTTTTCATCACGAATTTCTGGTTCAACCAAATCCCATTTATTCAGGGCAACACATAAAATCTTGCCCGCATCATATACGCGTGCGGCAATTCCCAGTGCCTGATTTTCAATATTGCGGGTGGCGTCCACCATCAGGATTACCACGTCCGCCTTGTCAATCGCGTCCAATGATTTCAATGCCGACAATGTTTCAACATCATCGGTCACGCCCGCCTTGCGTCGCAGGCCGGCAGTATCCATCAAAATAATATCGCGCCCATAAAAGCGTGTTGGGATTTTAACCGTGTCGCGTGTAATGCCGGGGGCATCGCGCACAATCTGACGCTTTTCACCCAAGACACGATTTACAAATGTTGATTTCCCAACATTTGGTTGGCCCAAAATTGCAATCTTTAATTTTTCGGTTGCTGGTTTATCATCAGGTTGAACCATGTCCGCAGCGTCGCGGGCGGCGGCAATTTTATCAACAAATTCATAAATTGCATCAAAGCCCATTTTATGTTCCGCCGAAATCGCCGTTGGCGCGCCAAAGCCCAATTTATAGAAATCATTCACATCGGCCATACGACGCGATGATTCACATTTATTCGCCAACAGTAATACCGGCGCACGCGTTTTACGACGAACCAAGCGCGCCCAATCCAAATCTGCACCCGTAATCCCCGTGCGACCATCAACCACGAACAGTACCGCATCTGATGCCGCAATGGCGTCCAATGCCATATTTGTTGAATCCGCGGCGATGCCGGTCTTGGCATTTTCCAGACCCGCGGTATCTGTAATCTGGTATGTGCGGTCGCGCATAGTGCCCGTCAAACTGTCGCGGGTGACCCCCGGACGGTCATGAACCAGCGCATCACGCGTACCGGTCAAACCGTTGAACAGTGTTGATTTGCCCGTGTTTGGGCGACCTGCGATAGTAATTTTAATCATAACTTTTTCCATTGATTTTTTATAATTATAAAGCAAAAATATAAATAATCAAATCGGGGGTGAAAAATGAAACAAAAACTTAAAAAATTCCTGACGCACCTGCGTGATATTATTATAAAGCCAAAGCGTTATTTTACCAAGATTGTTGCCGACGGTAATATGGACGAATCCATGTTAAAGGCGTTTATTTATGGACTTATGGGTGGCATTTTGGTGCTGTGCCTGCGCCTGATTGGTGGGGCAACGGTTACATTGGGTGCGGTATTTACCGCCGTGGTGATTGTGCCCGTGCTGGCGGTGGCATTGCTGTTTGTGATGGGCGGCCTGATGATGCTGGTATCGGAAATTACCGGTGGCGAACGCGATTGGGAAATCGCAATCAAGGGGTTGTCGTCGATATTCTTTATGTATCCGGTGATTTTGGTGTTGAATGCGCTGGCGTTTAATTGCACATCAATTTGGATTATCAGTTTACTGATTGATTTGTACGTGTTGTTCTTGTTCTATAACATTGCGCTGTATTGCATGCATGGTAAAAAAGCAAATGTGATTTTTGTTATTGCGGTGTTGGCAATGTTCTTGGCCACAGTGTACGCGACCGATTATCGTATTGGGTGGTTCATGTTAAAGAACGCCAGTGCAACATTGGCATGTGTAATGTAATAAAAATACAATAATAAAAAACGCGCCAATGGCGCGTTTTTTGTTGTCCTTACCATGTTGGGGCATGGTCGCCTTCTTTGACGATGGGTTGTTCATCTTCCCATACGGACAGGCCGGTATTCACATCAGTCAATGTCAGTTGCAGGTAATATTCCACACGCGTATCAACGTTCGAGAACCAACCCGATTTCAGTTTCATATTACGCTGTAACATCTTACCCGACAGTGACAGGTTTGGTGCAACCAATGTACCCTTTTTTGCAATAGTGGACGCATCGTATTCATCGTTACCGCGGGTGGCGCGTACCTGATGCGTTGTTTCATCTTCGGCGGCATCACGTTCATATTCAACCGCGGCGATACCGTTCGCCTTGACCGATGCGGCGGACGCACCCAATGCATCGATTTGCGCGGATTTCATTTCTGCCGTGACGGGAACATAGCCGATTTCTGTCTTCTTTTTATTCTGGAAACCGGTTGTAACCTGGGCCGTGCCAGAATTTACCAATGTTGTACGGATTTTCTTGACCAAGATATCGGTATCAAAACGCTGCATAGTATCATTTTCAACATCGGCAATGGCGACGACCGGTTTTTTAACGCGGGCAAATGCACCACTGTCTATCATTGATTTGGTCATTTTTTCCGCGGCGTTTGTCCAATCGCGATATTCCAATTCCATAACATTTTGCATTGTCGCAACGTCACGCGTGTCATTCAAATCAACAACACGTGTTTCGCCGCATGCGCACAGCGCGGCACACAACGCAACAGGCATCAGTTTTTTCATACGTTTTCCTTTTGGTTTGTTATTTTATCTTTATTGTTTTGACATCGGGCGCACCACCTGTCAAACGAACATAGACCAGATAGTTCCCCGCCGATGGAATTTCAGCCGTTGCCACCAGATTACCACCGGATTTTATTTCTAGCAAGCCGGTTTTATCATTGGTCGTGCGCCACACCGATATACGCTGGGGCAATGTGGCCCAGGTACGAACCTCTGCATTTGTGGTGGACAATGTGTACATCGTGGCCAGCAATCCCATCAGTGGGGCGGAATCGCTGTCTGAATTATACATTGCGGATTGCAGGGCGGCCTTGGACGCGGCGGACGCGAATGCACGCAGAACCTCGTTCACGCGATATTGGGTGTATTCCGTCATAAACAGCGCATCAACATCGGCGACAATTTTCGCGCCATCAACCATTGGCATTGGCGTGGCAAACAATGGCTGGGATACAGCCAACGATAATGTCGCAGGGCCGGACGAAAACATAACAAATGTGT
Source organism: Pseudomonadota bacterium (assembly GCA_030531915.1). GTDB lineage: Bacteria > Pseudomonadota > Alphaproteobacteria > Rs-D84 > Rs-D84 > Enterousia. The sequence continues at coordinate 4,774 of JAUNMD010000039.1, read as the reverse complement.
CCATGCGGTCTTCGCGTAATTTGGGTGCAAAACCGTCCTCGATGAATACCCAGATGGTGTTTTTTGGGGCGGTGCGGACATTGGCGGCGCGCAAATCCGATTTTATATATTTATTGCCGTCCGTCATACCATCGGCACGTTGCAAATACGTTTTGGCGTTGGAAAAATCCCCCGTATTCAGAAAATACACACCCGACAAATACATCAGCGCAGGATTCATAATATCGCGAAACGCGTGCCACTGGGCATTTTCATTTCGTATTTGTGATGCCAATTCGGCGTTTTCGGTGCTGTCAGATTGAATCTGTTTGACCAGTGCATCATATTCACGCGACATATCCTGTTGGCGGGCATACGATTGGTTTATAATCACACGCGCATCATCGTGATTCCCCAGTGCCAGCGCATTCCACAACTGGTAATACGACACGAACAGTGCGTCCGACATATATGGACGGTAATCGTTGGCCAGATTGCCACCCAGCAGTGCGCCAACCTCGCGCCCTAAATCGCCCGACGTCAGGTCGATGTTACGGTGGTTAAATTCTTCGTATGCGGCGTCCGACGCGGCAAATTCGTTTGCATGAAACAAACTGTCCGCGGTAATCAACAGTTCCAAATTATTCTGGGATTCGGGTCTGTCGCCCGAGGAAAATTCGTTCGCCGTCGCGACATAATTACCATCGACATAGCCCGCACGCACCGCATCCAGTTGCGCTTCCATCGTGGCGGCACATGCGCACAGCAAAAACGACAAAGATAATGCAACTATTCGGCGCATATGCATAAACACTTATAATGTTTTGGTTTCGCCCGTCATTGGATCATAGAATCGCGGCGCACCGGCATAGCCCAATGCCGCATGATGCGACGGGACTAAAAACTCTGGCAACGGACTGGACGCGCCCATTTTCATAAATCCAGACAGGCGCGGGTCGTTGTATGCGTATTGTTTGTCGGCCTCAATCGGGCGATGATACCACCCTTGGAATATAACCAACTGTTTCTTGCTGTCCAAACGCATAATGTCCATTGGTGTGTACAGTAATTCTTCGCTGGTGGATTCTTTGCCGTCCTTGTCGGTCTTGATTTTCATCTTGTACCCCATCATTCTGGAGAAACGGTCGGCGGTGTCGGGGTCGTTTTGACGCATAACAACCTTGGCCGCGGTGGTGGAAATGATGGTGGCGGCGGCATCTGCGCCGTATTTTTCCTGAATCTGGTGCAAGTCCTGACCGATAATCAGGTACGACACCTGTTGACCACGCCCCAAATCCGGCCCTTGGATAACGGCGTCCAGTTTTTGCATCTTGGGCATTTCGTCCAGCACAAACAGCACCGGATACGGGCCCAGTTCGCGGCCATCACGCACCTGCTTTGGCGCGTTTGCCAGCAAGAAATTTGTCATCAATTCAATAAAGATTGCCGTGATTGGATTCAATGCCTGGGCATCGACCATATTGATGGACAAATACACCGTCACAGGTTTAATTTTGCCATCACGCGGGTCAACCAGACCACGCAAATCCGAAAAATGAAAGTCAGAATGGCTGGTACGATTACGAACCGCCGAATTACGGAATATCGACAGCCCCGCCAAAATTGTTGACAGAATAGATCCACGTTCCTTGTCCGGGGTGTTTGCCAACTGGGTCAATTCCAAAACACTGCGGTGGGCGTAGGAATAGTGTCTGGCCTCGTCCACGGCGGCCATAAACAGGTCGTGCATGGGATCTGCCATCATAACCATTTGGTCACCACCACGACGGCGTTCCTCTAAGTCCGCGGCCATTGCGATTTGCGATGCGTTCAGCCAATCCAAAATCATGGAAAACGATGCCTCGCGGCCAATCCATGCGGGGGGAATATTTTCCCATGTGCCGACGTGTACATAATTCATTGCGTTTAATTCGCCACGCTGTAATGCCGCCTGTGCCGCATAAGCGTTTGTATCATTCATCATTGACAGGTAATAATCAGACAGCACCGCCGCATCATCGGCATCAAATGTGCCCGACGTCAGGCGCGCATAGAAATAATCGTCGGCCTTGGCACGTTCAACCTTGGAAATAATAAAGTGCACCAGACCGGCCAGACCGGCACGACCAGTATTACTCCAATGCGGGTCTTGGGTGTTTTCTTGAATCAAAACCTTGCACATAGAATCGACGTACAGGTCACGCTGTTCCATATTTGGTGGCACATGATCCGGTGACAGCGGATTCCACGATGGGTAATATACGCCACGTGCGGGGTCATCTTGGCCCGCCCAGTTCATAATGAACACCGGCCCAACCGTTGAACGATAACCAGACGATTGCTGATACAATTCGGGTTTTGGGTCATTGATAATCATTGACACGTTGTTGCATTCAAAAATTGTTGGGAAAACCACCCCCTGGGTTTTACCAGTTCCCGGGGGCGCAACGCACAATGCCGACAGACATTCGTTCATCATCAATGGCTTTTTCTTGAAATAGCCCAAAACCATCATGAACCCGCCCAGCAAACCCATTTTCTCGATATCTTCCTTGGACGCCTTGTTCGAAGATTTTTCGGCAAATTTATCCTTGCCATATGGGTTAAATTCATCAACCAATGTGTTATCGGCCATCAGGTAATATGCAATAATCGGCAACAGTGGCGTAATGCACATAATATCCGTACGCATCAGCGACCGCGATACCCACGCGGGAATTTCCGCAATCACGGACATACCACCACTGGTCAGCATATTCGTCAGATACACACGTGTCCACGTCAGTGACGCCGGTGACCAACCATACCGCCATATGTGTTCAATAATGAAAGACAAACTGAATGCCGCCGCACAGACCAACCAAATACCAATCGCCCAGCGCAGTGACCAAAAAATCTGCGCCATTGGGGTACGCTGGTGTTCCTTGTACGCACTGGACTTGAATATATTCAGGCCCTTGGACGAACCACCAGCTGATAAAATCTTGAACTTAGCAACCATTATGTTATGATTGTATCATATTTTTAACCGATTATAAATCAGGAATTGCGGGGAAATGAAAAATATTCCACGAATCTTTGCCGGAAACGATGTTGCGACGGGCGCGCGCGTGCCCGCGACGGCGGACGTTGCACATTACCTGATGCGTGTAATGCGTCGCCGCGATTGCATTGTGTTTGGTGGCGGACGCGAATTTTTGGCAACACTGTCGGACGATGGCAAATTCTTGGCCGTTGGCGCGCAGACGACGCACAGCGACCCATCGGGCAACGTTACGTTATATTTTGCCCCGATAAAGCGTGTGGACGATTTAATCAATATGGCAACCCAGATGGGCGTTGCGGCATTTCAGCCGGTTATTACAGAACGCACAACCGCGCACCACACAAACTGGAAACGCATGGAAAAAATCGCGACCGAGGCCGCCGAGCAATCCAACCGCAACAGTGTGCCCGTAATTTTGACAGAGGTTAAATTTGCCGACCTGGATTTGTCGCATATGGTATTTGCCGACGAACGTGCGGCGTATGGTGCAAAGATTCCCGCGGCGGCGAAAACCGATAAAATCTTGGTCGGGCCCGAAGGGGGATTTTCAGATGCTGAATTTGCGGCGTTGGACGCGGCGGGTGCGATTGGCATATCGCTGGGGAAAACAATTCTGCGCGCCGAATTGGCGGCGGCAATCGCGGTGGGGCGCATAACTGAATGACGGTTCGCATTGCAAAATTTATCGCAGACACCGGTGCGGCATCACGCCGCGCAGCCGAAGATTTAATTGCAGCGCGCCGCGTTACGGTAAATGGCACAGTTATCGACAGTCCGGTATTCTTTGTATCCGATGGTGACGTCGTCGCGATTGATGGTGTACCAATTCAGGCGCGCACACAAACCGAACTGTACGCATTTCACAAACCGTTGAACACAATGACAACCGCGCGCGATCCACGTGGGCGCAAGACCATTTATGATGTATTGCCGGACGAATACAAAAACCTGAAATACGTTGGGCGTTTGGATTACAAGACAACGGGATTGTTGCTGATGACAAATGATGGCGCGTTGGCGCGAAAACTGACATTGCCATCATCGCATATTCCGCGTACGTATTTGGCGACGGTAAACACCAGTGACTTTTCAGGATTGGACGCGGCACGACGTGGCGTAACCGTTGATGGTGTGTCATATCGGCCGATGCAAATTGACGTTTTGAAAAATGGTGAATTGCGTGTCACCGTGACCGAGGGAAAAAAGAACGAGGTTCGCATTGTCCTGCGCGCGTGTGGCGCACCGGTGCGCAAATTGCACCGCATATCATTTGGCAATATTGAATTGGGCAAATTACCCGTCGGTAAAATTCGCATTATTCCACAGAAAACAATTGACGCGTTGTTAAATTCTTTCTAATATTCTGATATCAAACAGGAAGGGAGATTTTACAATGAAAAAACAATCCGCACCCAAGGCAGCAACAAAGCGCACAGCAACCGCGCGTCGCGCAAACAATGCACCAATCAAGGTTACGCCCATTGTGCAAAATCAAAAGGCGTGCTTTAACCCATGGTCGCTGTCGATTTATATTTACTGGTTTATTATTTTGTTCTTTATCGCGGCAACGTTCTATATTCTGGGACGCAGTCATGACGTTTTGAACGCGCCCAAGACGAATGTTGAAATCACCGAAGAAGCGTTGATGCAGGCGTCGGATTATTATGAACAGGGCAAAACAAAATTGCTGGCGGGCGATGTGGACGCCGCAATCGCGGATTTGACCACAGCCATTGATGCTGGCAATGC
>JAUNMD010000038.1:503-8410 GCA_030531915.1 Pseudomonadota bacterium | reverse complement strand
TGCCGATGGATCGCGGAACGTACGTTTATACCAAAACAGGAATGGCACGCATCAATGAAAAATTGCCATTTGATGTTATTTTTATTGACCCTACAAACTATGACGCGTCGTTGATTGCTGACAGTCATGGCAGTTATAAAATTCCCAAACAGCCATTCCCCGCTGAAAAATCATTGGCGCGCGTTCGCAGTGTTATCGGCGCAAAAGAATTACGTGCCACCGGTGTTATTGACCAAATAAATGACATCAGCGGCAGTGGCATGGGACTATCGTGGGTAAAACAGAGCAGTGGTATGCGCCGCGCTCAACAAATACAACGCGGCATCAATGTGTATCATGCGCCAAATCGCCTGATGATGTTGTTGTGCGATGAACCAGAAAATTCCCTGCACCCCAGTTATTTGTCGATCGTGTCTGAATCCTTGCGCGATTTTTCCCAGCAAGAAAATTGTCAGGTTTTGTTGTCAACGCACAGCCCCCAACTGGTCGCAGAAAACGCAACCGATTTGACCAATATTTTGCGCGTTGATAAATCCGACGGTTCTACGCGTGTGCACCAATACCAGAACTCGGCCCAAGACCCCGTGTATAATCTGACGTTTTTGAATAATCTGGACAGGGCGAAAATGTTCTTTGCCGATCGCGTTATTTTGACCGAGGGCGAAACCGAATCCGCATTCTTTAACTATATGATAAAAAACAAGATGTTCGGGGCGACGCCGGCGGCGGAAAATGTTGCATTGGCGAATTGTCAGGGTAAATTTTATATTCAATATTACTCTAAAATATTGACCCAGTACGGTATTCCGCACACGACACTGTGGGATTTGGATCGTGGTAAATACCCGCAACACAACGAAGACATTTTGAAATGCTTTAATGATTACATGTCTGTTGGATATTGCTTTTATGAAAATATAGAGGCATTCAGTGGCACAACCAAAGTGCCAAATTTGCCTGCACAGATAAACTTTATTCAAAAATATGACGATGGCACAATCGATGCGTCACGGCGCACGGAATTGGCGACACTGTTTAATAACTTGGTGCGCACGCCCGCCGCGCCCGAACCAGTGGTCGCCGACCCAAATTTCAAAACGGTTCAGGCATTCCAACACGTCCCCACCATCACCGCCCAACCCGTTGCCTTGGGCCTGTACAAAGTGATGTATAAACAGAAAACGAAATAAAAACCAAAATAAAACCCCGCCAATGGCGGGGGTAAACTTTGGCTCGGGCAACTGGACTCGAACCAGTGACATACGGATTAACAGTCCGTTGTTCTACCGACTGAACTATGCCCGAACAGCCCGCATATCTTATAATTTTTTTTTATGCATTTCAAGTGTTTTTTTCATTTATTGCAAATTGGGTGGCGGGGTGGTATATTGAACCTGTCCAATATCAATAACAAAAGGAAAGATTATGTTATTAAAAGGAAAAAAGATTCTGATTACTGGCGTTGCCAACGATTGGTCTATGGCGTGGGCAATCGCAAAGCGCGCGCATGACGAAGGGGCGGAAATCGCGATGCCTTACGCGATGCCGAACTTGGAACGTCGTGTGCGTCCATTGGCCGAATCAATCGGTGCTAAATTTGTCCAAGAATGCAATGTTCAAAATGACGAACAGATGGATTCTTTGTTTGCAAACATCGAACGCGAATGGGGGCATTTGGACGGCATGTTGCACGCGATTGCGTTTTCAGACAAGAATGAATTGACCGGTCGTTATGCCGACACAACCCGCGCGAATTTCAAGAACACTATGGACATTTCCGTGTATTCTTTGGTTGATTTGACGCGCCGTGCGTCGCGCCTGATGACCGATGGCGGCAGCATTGTCGCACTGACGTATTTCGGTGGGGAAAAATCCGTGCCAAATTACAATGTGATGGGTGTCGCAAAATCCGCATTGGACAGCAGTGTTCGTTATCTGGCGTCTGATTTAGGGCGCGATAACATTCGTGTAAATGCAATTTCGGCGGGGCCAATTATGACACTGGCGTCATCGGGCGTCGGTGGGTTCAAGGCGATGTTGCGTCTGAACGCAGAACAGACCCCATTGCGTCGCAATATGACACTGGACGATGTGTCGGGTGCGGCGGTGTATTTATTCAGCAACCTGTCGTCGGCCGTCACGGGCGAGGTTCATCATGTCGACTGTGGTTATTCCACAACGGGTATGATGCCAAACGAATTGAAAGACATTTTGTTAAAGGGTCTGGACGAAAAATAATTTCGCCCGTCGCGTCACAACGCCCGCCAATGGTGGGCGTTTTTATTTTTTTGTTAAATATGAAAAAAGTAATTGATTTCCATTGAAAATTCAATCATAATTAGAATATAATATAAATATCTTAGGGCATATAACCGTTTTTATAAAATGGGGGCGAATATGATAGATAACACGATGTTTTGGTCTGCGATTGACAATTTGGCGGCGGCGCACTGGATATCGTGTTCGCACATGGCGCGTATCAGCGGCATTGACGCCACCGCATTGAACAAGAGCAAGCGCACCGGCACGGGTGGTCGTCGGTATTGGATGTCGGTTGGCACGTTGGTCAAAATTCTGGACGCGACGCATACCGAATGGGCCGAATTTGCGAAATATTTCCCACAAAATTCTAAATAATTCGCCGCCCAATGTGGCGGATTTTTATTGCGTAAAATTGGCGATTTTTCTATAATCACCGGCATGAGCAAGACACCTGATTTATTTACATTGGCGGAACACGCCGATTTACTGAAAAAACTGAACGAATGGGACATTGCGTACCATCAAAATGATGCGCCGGTGGTTGATGATGCCACGTACGATGCGGCGAAATCGCGCGCACTGGCCATTGAATCCGAGTATCCAGAACTGGCGAAAAACGGCGCGTCCACACATGTTGGGGCGGCGGTTGCGGCGGGGTTCAAATCGTACCCGCATACCGTGCCAATGTTGTCTATTTCAGACGTCTTTAATCAGGGCGAGGTTGCCGATTGGTTCGACAAACTGGCGGACAAGAATCTGTTTATTGAATTAAAGGTTGATGGTGTGTCATTTGCCGCGCGGTACGAACATGGCCGATTGGTTCGTGGCCTGACGCGGGGCAGTGGTGTTTTGGGCGAAGATATAACGGAAAACCTGCGCACGATTGCGGACATTCCTCAGACCCTGACGGGCGATTTCCCCGATGTCATAGAGGTTCGCGGCGAGGTATACATGCGTCGCGCGGATTTTATCGCGCTGAATGCGGTGGCAACGGAAAATGGTGACAAAGTATTCGCCAATCCGCGCAATGCGGCGGCGGGATCATTGCGACAACTGAATCCGGCGGTGACGGCGGCACGTCGTCTGTCGGCATTTGGGTACACGTATGGCGACCTGTCGGCGCGCACATGGCAAACCCAGAGTGAATATTTCGACAAACTGGAATCGTGGGGATTCAAGACCACGCGTCCATGGGCGCACCACGTAAACACATTGGCGGGGATTCAGGACGTGTATAACCAAACAATGCTGATTCGCGACGAAATCCCGTTTGATATTGACGGCTTGGTTATAAAGGTCAACGATGTCGCCCTGCAAGAAAAAATGGGCGCGCGCGCCAACAGCCCCCGGTGGGAGGTTGCCTATAAATTCCCCGCTGCGCGTGCGATAACCACACTGCGCGATATCACGGTTCAGGTTGGGCGTACGGGCGTTTTGACGCCGGTTGCGGAACTGGAACCAATCAATATTGGTGGCGTTTTGGTGTCGCGTGCAACCCTGCACAATGCGGACGAAATCGCGCGTCTGGGGGTAAAAATTGGGGACAAGATTATTGTTCAACGTGCGGGCGACGTAATTCCGCAAATTGTCGGCGTGGCGGAAAGCGCGCCCGATGCGCGCGAATTTGTGTTCCCCGATGTTTGCCCCGTATGTGGCGCGGCGGTGGTGCAAGAGCAGGGTCAGGTCGCACGCCGCTGTGTAAATTCATTGGGTTGTCCCGCACAGCGCATTGGCGAATTGGAACACTTTGTTTCGCGCAAGGGGTTTGATATCGACGGCCTGGGCACGCGCCAGTTGGAATTGTTTATTTCGCGTGGTTGGATTTCGTCGCCCGCAGACATATTCACATTGATTGCGCGTCACGGCGATGCGATAAAGAATCTGGACGGATTTGGTGACAAATCGGTTGCAAATCTGGACGCGGCGATTGCGCGGGCGCGCGATATTGACCTGCATCGTTTCTTGTTCGCCATTGGCGTGCCAGAGGTGGGCGAGGTTACATCCAAAATTTTATCGCATGCATTCGGAAATCTGGACGCAATTCGTAATGCGCCCGCGTGGAAATTAAAACAGGTCGATGGCATCGGTGACGTTATGGCGGACGAAATCGTATCATTTTTTGCCGATGACCATAATGCGCGCGTGCTGGACGATTTGTTGACGCATGTTCGTGTGCGTGAATCAGAAACTGTTGCCGCCCCCGTGGACAGTCCGGTTGCAGGCAAGAAAATCGTACTGACGGGGACGCTGGCAAATTACACCCGTGATGCGGCGCGCGAAATTCTGGAACGTATGGGCGCGCGTGTTCAGGGCAGTGTGTCCGCCAAGACAGACATTGTTCTGGCCGGTGCGGACGCGGGGTCTAAGTTGGCGCGTGCAACCGAATTGGGAATTACAATTTGGGGCGAAGATGACTTGGAAAAACTGATAAATTCTGCACAATAAAAAAATGCCCAAACGGGCATTTTTTATTTCAATCCAAACTTGTACGCGGCCCCGATATAGATTTCTGTCGCGTCAATTCGTGTGGTGGCGTATTCGCCGCCACTGGTTTCAAATGCCAGTTTGCCATACCGGACATATTTCGCGCCCAGATTCAAATCCACACGGTCATTCAGTGCAAAGTTTACACCAAACATTGCCTGTAATGATAAATCCAACGTAGAATCCGAAATGTGCGGGGTCGCGCCACTGATGTCGCCCCAAATACCGGTCAGACCCAATCCCAATCCCGCGTATGGTTCAACCGCACCACCAAACGTCTGGTACAGATATACATTCAGCATATTTGACCAAATGTCATAGTCGTGATGTGTTCCATAGCGCGCGAATTTTGCGCCAGTATACGCGGTTTCAAATTCAATTTTCACATTGTCCGTCAGGCGATTCCCAACATTGATTCCAAAACCGAAATTGTCGTCCTTGGGCGTAATGGTCGCACCGTCATTGATATCGTATTTGAACGCAATATGTTCGTTTTTATGCAGACGAATCCCCACATAGTTATCACGACGTGCGGGCGTGCTGTACCCCATATCATAATCGTCATTGTACCAGTCGTCCGCCATTGCCGGCATCACTGCACAGCAACCCAATAATAACGCAAATATTTTATGCATAGTGTGTTTCCCTTTCCTAAAATTCCTATGTGGGAATTATAATTATAAAATCTGGCATAACGCAAGTTGTTTGTGATATAATTCCATCACAGGGTTCGGGGGAAATAACGTGTCGCGACAACAAAACACAGATACAGCACCAGAAAAAAAGCGTCCATCATGGCGGTGGCGGCTGTTTTTGTTGCTGATGAATTTGGTTCTGGTCGGCGTGGCGACGGTTGCAATTTACCTGACCGTCATATTTTTGCAGATGCCATCATTGGACGCGATATTGCACGAAACGCGACCGGCAGCGGTCGTTTTCTTGGACAAAGATGGTAATGAAATCCGCAGTGCGGGTCGCATTATGGGGACGCCTGTGTCGGTGGAAACATTGCCCCCCCACGTATGGCAGGCGATTGTTGCAATCGAAGATAAACGCTTTTTCGAACATGGCCCAATCGATATGCGGGGCATTACGCGCGCAATGCTGTCCAATGCAATTCACGGGCGTATTGCGGCGGGCGGTTCGTCCATAACACAACAGACGGCTAAAAACATATTCTTGTCCCGTGAAAAAAAGATTTCGCGCAAGGCCCAAGAATTGATTCTGTCATATTGGCTGGAAAATCGTTTTGATAAAAATCAGGTCTTGGATTTATATATGAACCGCGTGTCATTGGTTGGCGGCATGCGTGGAATTGATGCGGCGTCGCGTGTAATGTTTCAAACGCCGGCAAATAAAATGACAATCGCGCAATCGGCGCAGATTGCCGCCATGCTGAAAGCACCCACATCATACAGCCCACTGAAAAATCCAGATCGGAATATAAAACGTGCCCGCGTTGTATTACAAGAAATGGTGCGTCAGGGGTATATTACGCTGAATCAGGCGCGCGTCGCCGCGCGCGAACTTGCGCCCGCCACCCCCGCGCCGGACACAAACATATATCGCTATTGGACGGACTTCGTCTTGGACGAGGTACATTCTCGTATCGGCGCGTTGGATTCTGATTTGCTGGTATACACCACGCTGGACATGAAGTTACAGGAACGTGTTGCCGCGGTTTTGCCCACGCATACGGATAAATATCAGGGCGCGGTTGTTGCCATGACGCCGTCGGGTGCGGTGCGCGCAATGGTCGGCGGCACAGATTACCAGACCAGCCAGTTTAACCGTGCAACCACAATGCGCCAACCCGGCAGTTCGTTCAAACCAGTCGTGTATCTGGTTGCGCTGGAACACGGTATGACACCGGATTCATACGTCAATGATTCCCCATTTGCGATTGGCGATTATAATCCAAAGAATTATAACGAACGCTATTATGGCGATATTACATTGGCAACCGCATTTGCAAAAAGTGTAAATTCCGTACCGCTGAAATTGACCGAAACATATGGGATTGATTCTGTTTTGGATATGGCGGGACGTTTGGGTGTCGGGACAAAGTTGCGTCGTGAATATTCAACCGTGCTGGGCGCATCTGAAATGTCTTTGGTTGATTTGACAACGATTTATGCCGTTATTTGGAACGATGGGGCGTCTGTGCGGCCATATTCAATAACGAAAATAACCGACCCACGTGGCAACGTTTTGTATGCGCGTAATCCGTCCGATGCATTACAGGTCTTGCAACCACAAACGGTTGAATACATGACGGACTTGCTGGCGGATGTGGTGGTGCGCGGTACGGGGCGTCGTGCAAATGCGACGGGTGTTTTGGGTGGCAAAACCGGTACAAGCAACAATAACCGTGACGCGTGGTTCGTTGGCGCGGTGCACGATTTGGTAATCGGCGTTTGGGTTGGTAATGATGATTTTACGCCCATGTCATCTAAAATCACAGGCGGTACAGTCCCCGCTGAAATTTTCCACGATATTGTGAAATAGTTCTGTAAAATCTGTTTTTATCACTGATGGATTTGTGATATAATACCAATCATGAAAGGAAGCAAATTTTTATTTTTGTTGCCGGTTTTGTCCGTCCTGATGGGGGGCACGGCACACGCGAATTGGCAATATGACGGTGAATATATCGGCGACGGTTGGTATGCCGACGATGGCGCACGCTTTACAATATCTGTGCGTGGCGGTGCATCATATGGCATGGCAAAAATCCAGAATGACGTCGGCGCATTGTCAAATGAATATTGGTATAATCCGACCGATGGTATGGTTATCACGGCGGCATATTACGACAGTTTGACCACCGAACAACAGGCCGCATTCAAATTCGCCGGTATTGGCGAATTGGGCGACGTTGATGCACGTGAAAATTATTCAGAATTTGCATTCGCGGCGGGTGCGTCGATTGGTTGGGTACTGCCAAATCGTCCCCAGTGGCGTTTGGAATTGGGCTGGGATCACATCAGCGAAAGCGAATATAACACCGCCCCGTTGTTCGAAGGGGACATGCCCCTGACCGGTGGCGATGTGTCTGGTCTGGTGATTCAGGTTCAGTCCGGTGCGGTTCAGTCGAAAATCACCACCGATATTATCAGTGCGATGGTGTTCTATGATTTCTTTGACGGTTTGCAAAAGCC
>JAUNMD010000038.1:0-493 GCA_030531915.1 Pseudomonadota bacterium | reverse complement strand
GCGGGCTATGTTGACAGCAAGACTACATTGAACCTGTCGGATTTGTATGGCGATTTGTCGACGTCTGTTGATTTGCAGAATTTTGGTAAATTGGACGATTATCATGTGTTACAGTTCTATCGTTCTGAACACGACACATCGACGATTGCTGGCGTGGTGTCATTGGGCGCATCGTATGGGCTGACGGAAACAATGTTCTTGGACTTTGGGGTGCGTGCGGCGTATGTTCCGCGCATTAAATGGACACTGACAAATTCAGACAATTCGCGCGAACGCGATTGGTTCAGTGCCAAAGATATGGTATACATCAACGCAATGCTTGGTCTGCGATTTGAGTTCTAAAAAAACGCCCCATCGGGGCGTTTTTTATATCGCAAACCCATTGCTCTCTAACAAACGGGGTGTCCCTGTTTGTTACAAGTTTGCACCGTAGTTTCCGCGGTGGAGTGGGCGAGATGACAGTGCCTCTGCAATGTCTGACCGTGCGCGGGCG
>JAUNMD010000037.1 GCA_030531915.1 Pseudomonadota bacterium | reverse complement strand
AAATACACCATTGCCGAATAACACTTGCGTGCCATGCGTGCCGATATACGGGCGTGCAAGTGATTGGGGCCAAATCAGTGACGATTTGGCCCGCAATATTTATCAACATAATTTGATGTGTGAACGTATCTAGTCCGCCAATGCAATGCCGACTAATTCGCGCACGATGTCCGCACTCTGCGCGTCGCCATCGCGTGGGGCATATTCCACAAATTCAAAACTGTGCGCATCGGGTGCGAATGCATGCGTCAACTGGCGCGCCGCCGACAATGAAATACCATTTGGTTCTGGGACAAGTACCGACGCAAATGTATTCGGATCAATCGCGTCCAAATCAAACGACACAACGTACGGACGATCATCAATCTGACGGAAAATTTCACCAACCACACGGTCAATCTTTTCCGGCGTGTCTAAATCCAACGGCGTGCGCATAAAGATATTATTCTGGTGCACGAAATCAATTTCTGCTGGCTCGTATGAACGCGAACCCAAATAGAACAGATTTTCTGGGCGCAGTGCCGGCACGCGTGCCTGTAACCCCAACCAGCGTTCGTCCCCATCGCCCGCCAATGCGCGCACGTTTGCACCATGTGGCGCGCCCGATGCCTGGGCACGGGACGATTCTGGTGTATGCGCGTCCAAATGCGCGTCAATATAAATCAGACACAAATCGTCGTTCATCAACCGATCCGCCAGCGCGGCAAAGTGTCCAAAATTCACCGAATGGTCGCCACCAATCATTACATGTGGCGCATTCGGCGTCGCCGCATAGATTTTTTTCTGAATCAACAGGTTTTCACCAAAGCGATCGCGCGCCCACAAATCCGCATCATATGGATCGGCCGTAACCATTGTCCAATTTGCATCTGGGTACATTTTCTGCACCGCCGCAGGGGCCAACGCCGGCCCGTCCAAAACAACTTTCGCGGTCGCGCCGCGGCCATATTCTATACCAAACAAAGATTTCATTTATATGCCTCTACTATACTTTCTGCCGCATTTTTCAGTTTTTGCAACGATTTTTCATATGTCGAACAATCACGTGCGATGTCAGACCGATAAATATCGCGCAGATTTGCCGCCATGTAAAAACAGCCCTGCAAATGCTGCATGCAATAATCATGCCCCGTTACAAACGCGTTTTGACCACGGGCACGGCTCTCCAAACTGGCCCAGTCAATATTCAATGCATTGTCCAAATTAGTCCACGAATTTTCACCACGATATTTGCCGACAACACTCATCCAATACTCGTTCATCTCGGCCTCTGTCCACCGATTCGTGCCACGCATGGTCAAGATTTGCTTTATCAAACTGTCGATTTCCGGCTGGTACTGCGCATCAATCTGGGACAACTTGGCACTGCAATAGCAACGATTGTACGCGGTATTTTCGCGCACACAGTACCCGTCCATGCATTCGCTGTAATCCGCCAAGCATCGTGCCGCGGTAACGTTTGTATGAGTGCCGCTGGTGGTGTTTGTGGCGGTATTTTGCGTATTTGATACCGCATCGTCACGCGTCACCGTGCCATTGCCACGAACCGTACGCGCGCGAACATTACGTCCAGACGCCACGCCAACCGAACTGCGCGCCGTTGTTGCGCCCGATGTTCCCCCGCTGCGTGATGCACTGCGTGCGACAACACGACGTGACGTTGATGCCCCCGATGCCGTTCCCGTCGTGGCGGCGGTATTGGACGCAGCGGCGACTGTGCCGGTCTTTGTCGCGCTGCGCGCGGTGGCGGAACGCGAAACCACGCGACGCGTGGCGGTGGATGCGGCGTTTCCCGTCGGAATCGTACGCGTCAGAACATCAATATGGTTCGTGCTTTGACTGGGGCTTGTTCCTGGGTTCAACCCTGTGCGCATCGTATTATTCATATATGGGTACATATTGTTGTATGTGTTCGCACTGACATAGTCCGACGCGCGCGTGGCCGCGCCCGCCGTGTGAACAATGCACAAAACGTACAAAATTGGTAAAAAATGCAATAACTTTGACATTTGCTATTATGATATAAGTTTTTCCCCCATGCGGGCAAGCATAAAATAAATTTTAATATTTGCATTTGAAAAAAATGCTGTTATAATCTGTGTCGTTTCGGGGTGTAGCTCAGTCTGGTAGAGTGCTTGCTTTGGGAGCAAGATGTCGAAGGTTCGAATCCTTTCGCCCCGACCATGAATAAAAAAACGGTATCGTCAGATACCGTTTTTTTTATTCATTGATTGAGAGTGTGAGATTCGAACCTTCGGGGAAGAAGGTTCGAACCGCAGGCACAAGGCAGACGGTTGTATGCCAGTTCGCGCCAGCGAATGTGCCAAAGTCGGCGTAGCCAATCCTTTCGCCCCCTTCTTTTTTCGTTTTTTATTTTTTCCGCGGGATGCGGATTCGAACTTGGTTCTCATCTTTCCCTCGTTGTGGCACGCCACAACTGCTGGGCATTCGTGACGGTTTGGCCGTGCTATGCACGCCCGCACCCACTCATTGTCGCCCTATTCTTTTCAAACGACCATTTTAGTTTTCCTGCAAAACACGGATTTGTACTTGGGGCACATTTTTCTCGTTGTGATGTATAATTTTAGTGAAATCAACTAATAATTGTGCTATCTTCGAATTGAACTTTCTTATATAATCCACACGTATAAAGGTGGTATCCATGAAGACAATGCACAACATAGACGAAATTGATGGAACATATATATCTCCAGATTTACAAAAAATGTACGACTTACACTATAAATATATTAATGCAAGGAATTCAAAATATAGCATGCTTATTGCATTGGCCTCACTTATCGTAGCTATTATCGCTCTTATCATCTAACTCCTACAGGTAGTTAATGTAAAAAACGTATTTGTAGATTCAAATTTATAAACAATTCACCATTTTTTTCATACACACGACCAAAATTATGCCTGGTACTGCTTGGTGTGTCAAATTTTGTATTATTGAATAAATAGTCCTTAAAAGCATCTTCATTGTACAAATGATAACACACTAATTGACCATCATCTCTAACAACAATATATCCACCATATGCAGATAACCTGTCATTCCATGGCGTTTGCGAAACCATACCAAGAGCAACTATTTTAAGGAAATTTTTTATCTTTGAAATTATTTGTATTTTATTCAAATCAAACACAATATTGTTTGCTATCAAATCACATAACACGTCTATTGTAGAACCCTTACCCAAGTAATAATTTAACAACATTTCTGCAATAATACTGGGCAAATTGGAATCAACCGTACGTAAATTTTCTCTAAAAACTTGACTCGTCATACCAATAAACTCTAGTTTAGCACCCGTATCTAATATTTTTTCTAATCTGTTCCTGACTTTGCTACGGGTATCTATAGCATTTATTTGCTCTTTGTCGCCATGAACCCCAGATATTTTATAAATAAAATTAGTACCACTAGTACTTGCATTTAATAATGTTGAAGCTCCACCAACCTGTGATTTAATTGAAAAACCATAAGGTTCCGTTTCAGACACGATATCATCTTTGATTGTTGCAATTAAATCTGATTTTTCCAATGAATTCGCTTTGATTTTTGTAAGCAGAAATTCTTGCATTAGATTTTCAGCCTCAACAACAGAAAAAGTTGTATCTGTTGCAATTTTTATTTTATCAAAAATTTTCTTTGTCTTACCTGAAAGCCCCAACGTAGAAATTTCCTTGCATAGACCTTTCCCACGAATCACAACGGTGTTTTCGTTCTCTAGATCATAAACAAGTGGTTGGTCTGGATTGTCTTCACGAAATATTTTTACAAAACTATAAAATTTATTTGTCGGTTTCAATTCATTATCTGCCGCAGAAATTTTATGATCGGCAAACAAACAATACAAAACGTACAATTCAGACCATTCGCCCTTATTCGCTGTCAAAGTCATTCTTGTGCCTTTAATATTTTTATTATTTCTTTTGCAACTGCTTTCACAGCAGGTACAGCAACAGAATTTCCCAATTGTTTCATGGCTTGCATTTCAGAGACAGGAAACTCAAAACCACCTGGAAAACCCTGCATTTTCAAACCCTCTACGGGCGATAGGCATCTTATTTTTCCGTCAACTAAGTACGTATCCCAATTTCTACGATCATTTATACTAGAATGCCTGCCTCCTACACGTAACGTATAACCAATAGTCCTATCAACGCGTCCACCAAAAATATCACTCATTGTTATTTTTAGTTTCTGTGACTCAGGAAATTTAAATTGTATATTTTTGTTTCTAAAACCAACCATATACAGCCGAGGTCTATGTTGTGGAACCCCAAAATCAGAGGCATATATTATTTTATAAAAAAACGAATACCCAAGCTCTTCGATTACTCGCCTGATTGTATCAAACGTTTGACCATTATTGTGGGTTAGCAATCCACGAACATTTTCAATAAAAAATGCCTTGGGTTGCTTTTCTTTTAATATTCTTGCAATATCGAAAAATAGCGTTCCACGCGTTTCATTGAAACCCTTTTTTAATCCAACCTGTGAAAATGGCTGACACGGGAAACCACCAGTTAACACATCAAAATCAGGAATATCCTTTGCGTCAATTTTAGTGATATCTCCAACAAATTGTCCTTTTTTAAATAAAGACGGTTCTATTTTCTTAAAATTATGTTCATATGTTTTTCTGGCAAACGCATCCCATTCCGATGCAAAAACACATTTTGCACCACACTCATGAAATGCCAAATGGAAACCACCAATACCAGCAAACAAATCTATAAATGTAATTTTTGACACCATTTTCCCCTATATAAACGACCGCCAACGAGATTTGGCGGTCAGGGAGTTGGTGTCAGCAAACAACTGCTCCGTTCCTTGCGGTAAACGGCTCCCCGACCAATTTATATCAGGGACGATAACGATGCAAAAAGCACCGAAAACATCAGATTACGATGCTCTCGCACCGTGTTTGCGGGCCACCACAGCCCCGAACCCAAATCCCTTTGGATTCATGTACACTTTATGTTTTTATTCTGGTAATTTCAAGTCAATTTATTGCATGATATAAAAAATCACCCCGCGGTGCGGGGTGTGTTTCTTAGAAGCGATATGATCCGGAAACCTTGATATTATGCAGTTGAATATCTTGGTTATACTGGTAACGGTAATCCAGACCAATCTGCAAGCCACTGGCCGACAGCATTTCCACACCGCCGCCGATGTTCGCCCACATTGGATCGATATCTATATCGTACTTTGTGAACGAATTTGCAACCGAGAACTTGTACTTTGCATTGTCTGGCGCACCCAGAACATCGTATTCAATTCCGATTGTCGCATATGGACGAATCTGGAACCATGCCGATGGATAGATACGCTTTTGCGCAGTCAACGAATACCCAGGTGTAAAGATCAGATACCCGTCAGATTCCATATCCATATAATCGTGGCCACGGGCCTTTTCCGTCAGCGAGAATCCAAAGTTATACCCAACGCGCGCATACATATTGCCCACAACATACTGGTTCAACCAGTCATGCAGCAATCCCCATTCACTGGTGAATGCAACGTCATAGCCCGTGCCATCAATCGCACCGTTCATGTATGTCTGGTGACGTGTGGTATCCAACACATGGATATCCAAGAACGCATTACCATAAACGCGTGTCTTTTCGCCCAAGGTCTGCATCAAATAACCACCCAGACCGATGTTGGTATCTGCAACCTTGACATCAACATTGCCGGCAATGAATGGACGTTCAACGGTATAGCCCAAATTCATAGAATCTGAATTGTCAGCAGACATATGCGAAATACGTCCCGTCAACCCCAGAATCAATGTTTCAGAATGTTGCCAGTCGAATCCGCCCGCGATGTTGATACGATTACCGTCAACACGCTTGCCATCAGACACTTTCTGGTTAAACATGCCGAATTCTGCATCAACCCATGCCTTTTTCAGGTTGCGATTACGATTCCAGATAAATTCGTCGAACATACGATCTTCGAATGAACGGAAATTAGTATGTTCATTCAAGACGATGCTGCCCACGACCTGCTCGATTTCACGTGGCTGAACCAAGCGGCTGAAACGTGACAACGCCGTACCATCGCGATTCGTATTGTAATCTTCCATACGTTTGTACAGTTCGTTGCCCAACTGTTCCAGATTTGTGCCACGGAATATCACAGGCAACATTTCCAGCGCATGACGGCCATAGAATCCCTTGCCGGCGGCTGCGCCATCCAACATGTCGTCCAACGCGCCTGCGGACATATATTCGCCACTGGTGTGCCCAGGGGTGCGGCCAACAATCGGCTGAATTCTGAACACTTCGACCGGCCCACCAAAGCGTGGATCGAATACCAAATAGATACTGTCGTCAATACCATCGCCATCGGTGTCACGCACGGTCAAATATGCAGAATCTGCATCAACCAGCGCACCGCTGAAATAGTCATAGCACAGCGTACCCGTATTGTTGCACACAACAACATTCAGATTGCGCAATTTATCGCCCAATTCTGTGATACCATCGTCCGCATGTACCAGCCAGATTGCATCGCCCGCCGTTGCCAATTCGCGCAATGCAACACCAATTTGGTCGGTCGCGTTTGCAAACCCAGTCGATGGATTGCGCGACAGTGTCAGGTCAGACGTGAATGCACCATCAACCTGAATCAATGCGCCCGCATTGCCGTCTGTGGCGTTTGTGATACGCCCCAGTGTGTTATCGTCAGCCAAACTGACCGATGACCAGTAATTACGTGTCGGCGCGGTCAGCGCGTCACGACGTCTGACATCAACGTACAGGCCACTGTCATTATCGAACAGATAGTTACCGCCAATCGTCATTTCTTGCAGTCCGCCAAAGCGCACACCACCCGAAACATTGCCGGTAACGCCCACAGTCAGACCCGCGTTTGAATACGCACGCATATTTTTAACATCGATATTGCCTGCAACCGTCAGATCGGTCGTATTGATATCCAACGCGCCCGACGTTTGCTGAATATTACCGCCCACAATCACATTAGACGCGGACAGCGCATAACTGTTGCCAGTGATATTCGCATCACGCGCCGCGATTGTTCCTGTGTAATTCTGGTACAGATTATTTACTGTAAATGCGCCCGCAGATTTCATACCCGCGCCCGACAATGTTGCCGTGCCATTATTGGCAAAGTAATCAACATTTGCCACATCTGTGCCCGACGCAATCGTCAAATCACCATCATTATCAACCGCGCCCAGTGTCATACCACGTGCCGCACTCAGCGTCAAAGTACCCTTGTTCGAAACCCCACCAAATGCAATGCTGGAATTTTCAGACGAAATCGCCGTGGTTGCACCCGCCGCAACATTTGCCGCACCGGTAAACGCAACAGCATTTTTAACGGTGTACGCAACCGCGCCGGTGTTTGCCATCAACGCGCCTGTGGCGGTCAAACTGCCCGCGGTGACGTTTGTGTTACCAACAATACTCAGCCCAGATGCCGCCGCACCCGCAACATCAGACGCATGCGTTATGTCACCTGCAACCGAAATCAAATCATCAGACGTGATTGTTGGTGCACTGATAACCGCACTGCCCCCCGACACGGTCAGCATTGCCATATTCAATTTTTCGGCCGAAATATTCAATTTCAGGTTCGATTCAATCGCCCCAGCGGTAATGGAATCCGCCGCAACCAAATCCAATGTGCCGGTATTGTCAATTTGGCCAATCGTCAGGTCAGACGCACTGTTGATATTGGCGTTGCCACTGCTGACCAATGCGCCCATATCGACGGCTGCACCGTTGATTGTCAATGTACCGCCATTGCTGGTCTGGCCACCGATTTTTGCCGTGCCCACCGCATCAATTTTAACCGTGCCATTGGTCGCCAATGCGCCCGCCATTGTGAAATCTTGGTGTGATGTCAACGTCAATGTTTTGCCATTTGCAATCGTTGCACTGTCAAAAGACATACCGCCTGCGCTGGTTTCCATGGTGTATTCAGTGCCACTGATAACCATACCGGTCATACCCCATGTCGGCGTCGCATCGTTAAACAACAATTCACCACCAACACTGATATCGCCTGTTGTTGCGGTCAAAGATTTCCCAGACAAAACAATCAAACCATTCGTTGTGCCGCGATTCGTCAGTGATGCAACATTTGTATTCGCCGCCGCAATTTCCAGCCATGCGCCATTGGTTGCCGATGCCGCACCCGCAACATTCAGCGTCTGGCCCGCCGCACGCGATGCATCCGCCGAACCAAATATCAAACGCTGGTTTGCATTTGTCGCCAACGCATCACCACCAATGTCCATCAACGACGCGTCCATACGCACCGTACGTGCGGTTGTATCGGTAACGCGAACGTCACCACCAATATTGATTGTGCCGTTATTTGATTTCAACACAAACGCGGTTGTTCCGTCCGCCGCAACCGACATGTCACCCGCATTTGCC
>JAUNMD010000036.1 GCA_030531915.1 Pseudomonadota bacterium | reverse complement strand
CCTGGAACACCAACGCGGCCCTGTGAATCACCCGAAAATGGACTGGTCGTGTCGTCAGTGAAATTAAATTCAACCCCACTGGGCAATACAAATTGATACCAGCGAATATCCATACGCCCAACGGTTTTATATGGCCCCGGAATATCGCCCGTCACATAGCCCAACAACAATGTTCCCGTTGGAATAATAATCGTGCGTCCATCATCAGAATACACATTACGATCAACCGTCGCGCGCACCGGCAGTCCCTTGCCATCGCCATCATACAGTTCTGGATCGGCGCGAACCTCTGACACGATTGTGGCAGGAATTGGTTTATACTGGCGCAATACAAACGTGCGGTCAAATGGATCGGACGAGAATATGGCGTCCTGACCACTTGTTCCAACAATGACATCGTCTTGTTTTTCTTTCAATGAAATTCCACCGCGGAATGCATTGTGAATTGCATCTGCGCCGGTGTAATCAGGTGCGGGCATTGCACCAGACGCGTCGGACGAAATCAGTTCTTCGGTGGACAACTGGTACGCACGATTTGCAACCTTTTTCACAGGATTTGACAACTGGGGCAGGTTACCCCCCGAAATCGTTGTATAACCGATGTGTTCGGCATCCGTACCGATTTTTTTACCGTTGTTTTTGATGTCGGTAATCAGACCACTGTCGGGGTTATAGATACCCGTTGGGTTGTTGCATTTCTTATCAGAAAATGGATGGAAATAATACGCGCCGTGTTCCGGACGAATCCAACCAATTTGGTTGCCGGTTGAATCATACCCCGGAAACGCAAATTCAGAACATACAACGCTGGGCGTCGGATCTGGCTGTGCATCTGCAAATGGGTCAGATGGTGCGATTGTTTCAATATCTTTCTTGATTTCAACCTGAACCGGTTTTTCGGGTTCAATTTCTGGTGCGGGTTCTGGTTTTGTTTCAACAACCTTGACCGGTTCTGGCTTTGCCACCGGTGTTGGTGCGGTCGCGCCCATCACCAAAACGATCTTGTCCGTCTTTTTCATGCCATCGGGTTGCGTTGCACCGCGCCAGTCAATAAACAGCGATGTTGTCTCGGTCTCCATTGCGGTTGTTGGCACATATTCCAATACCAGCGTACACGGAATTTGTGCATCAATATAGCCCATGCCACGGCATGTATCGGTTGATGTAAATCCTGCAATGTCCTTGTGGCGACGCACGTCCATAATTTTAACGGGCGCGGTTGCCGATACCTTTAACGTTGCCTTTTGCTTTTCACCAACCTTGGTATTGGCCCAGTTGATGGATTCTGTCGCCGGCGTAATAATCAGATTGATTGGCGCATCTTCTGCTTGTATATCGTTTGACTTGCCACGCCCACCAATCAGCAAGGTCATCAAAATCAGCACCACAACAAACGCCACCCCCAGCAGCAACCACTGAACCGACTTTGGCGTAGATTTGCGCATTTGTGAAATTTGTTGTTTGATACCACTCATATTATACCGCCATCATTGACATGATTATTGAATACGAACAACGTTGCAACTGGCCCCGCTGAATTTCAACAACTGGTCGCATAATTTCTGCGCCGCCTCGATATCAGACATTGGCCCAATACGCAGACGATACAGACGTGCCGTATGCGATGTTGAACCCAAATCGCCAACACCTTGTTCATCAACCGCAAAGAAAACCTTGTCCTTGTACGGGGTCAACAAACCAACACCGTCATCACCGCTGAATTTCGCCAGCAACCCCGTCCAGTAATCGTCCAACGCCTTGACCGACGTGTCGGATTTCAGTTCAACCGCAACACCCGATTGGTTGCTGGTAATAAGTGGAATATTCGTCTGGGGCAGGTATGAACCCGCGGTCAACCGTTCGGTTGGCATCATTGTTACGCCCGCCGTGCCCGATGACACAACCGGCATTGTAACGTTTGTTGTCACCGTGCCCGCCGGCATATAGTAACCAGATGCCGCCACCGCATTCGTGTTCGCAACATACGTTGGTGAACCGGTATAGTTCAAACCCGCCGAATTGATTGCATTCTGATCCATTGTGTACGCAATGGTGTTCAGCGATTGCCCCGACATCATGGATTGTGCAACGTTTGCCTCTGCCAATGCCATGACCGATGCCGTGTCGGCAATCAAGAATGGTTTTTCACGCTTTTTAATGCAAACGATACGTTGACCACTGCGCAACACCATGTCGCC
Source organism: Pseudomonadota bacterium (assembly GCA_030531915.1). Classification (GTDB taxonomy): domain Bacteria; phylum Pseudomonadota; class Alphaproteobacteria; order Rs-D84; family Rs-D84; genus Enterousia. The sequence goes on along the minus strand of JAUNMD010000036.1, from coordinate 6,428 downwards.
AACGGCCTCTACAATCAACAGACGGCCATCTTCGCCATCGGTGCGGAAACTGACAGGGGATTCGCCACCTTCGACCAACAGTGACACAACCGGACGTTGGGTCATTGCAATAACCTTGTCCCCAAAGTCAATGTATGTGAATATGCGGTCACGCCATACGCGTTCTGGTGCGATTACATAATCGTCGGGATTTGGAACAAAGATGTCCAAATCAAAACGAAATTCTGATGGGTCAATCTTCATTGATTTAATCCAACCGTAATCTTCGCCATCTACGCCAACTGTGCTGCTGGGGGCGGCGGCCTTTTTGAAAATTGATGATGCACCACCCGTCGTTGTGGTCGCCGCAGTTGCGTTTGGCAATGTCGCATTGCCGTCCAGAACAACGTCAACCTGTGAATATGTAATCTCGCTGGAATTTGATGGTTCACTGCGCAGATAGAAAATATACTTGTTGCCCGATTTACCCGTCACAATCAAATTAGTGTCCGAACCCTGATTGCTGGCGGTTGGGCTGATGACCATTGTGCGATCGCCCTGATTGGCCTCGATAGTAAACAGACCCTGATTACCAATAACGGCATCGGCAATTTGTTCACCGTTCGGCAGGGATACCATCGTCACCATACCGTTGCGCAACTTGATTGGCAACACACTGCCTGATTCCCACGACAGTTGTGCATACCCCGGTTTAATACTGCCCGCGGCCATGTTCGCGGTTGGGTTGTCCCACGCATCTTGGACGCCGTAATTGATACCGGTGGCCGCCCCATGCGCAGATGCACACAATGCCATAACGCAGAAAACAGAAATGTTTAATTTAATCGCAGTTCTAAAACTCATGCCCATGTTCCTTACCTTTCTGTGGCGCGGTGTTTAATTACCGCTGGCCAGATAGCCCGTATTCAGCGGATCGCCATTACCGGATTCAACGGTGTATTCGGCAACGCGAATCCCCAACGGGTTGTCCAGACGATCCGACCATTTTAATGTCGCATTATCGTCCATCTCTAATTTTACTATGATTGTATAATCTTTTTTATCGGTCTGTCCACCACTATCTTCACAGAAATACTTAAAATTTACAGCCCATGTTTTATAGTCCGATGTTCTGGGTTGAACCGCACCGTTTTCAAATTCCACACTGCAACTAAATTCAAAGTCCGGCGTGTTGTTCATCAATGCCGTCCACATGTTGGTCTGGGTAAATGCGGCATATACCGCCGGTGTTGACCAAGTATGCACAACCCCATCTTCGGTATTGTTCCATTTGCGCAGCATCACGCGTCCATCGGGCACGATTTCATTGCGTGCCTTGATATATTCGCGAATAAACGCGCGTGTGTACCATTTGAAATTATCATCGGTCGGTGGCAATTCAGACAGCGTGATTTCCAGATTTTCACGTGGCTGGGTCATCAAAAAGAACACCTGAGGACGATTTAACGGAAACATTTTGTACAGGGTAATGCCCAGCACCCCCAGCACGACAATCGCGCCGGCGAACACAAACGTCATCAATCTGGACAGCAAAATTGGCGGTTCTATGCGGTCTTGCAAGTAAATCCTCTCCCTGTATATGGTCGATTGTAGACAAAAAACGGTACGCGGTGCAAGCGAAAATTACGAAAAATCATATTTTATATGTATGGTTTTTCAGATTTTACTTGCGCCAACGCGATTAAAAACATATAATATTTCAGTTTTTCCACTTGCTTTTTCGTACAGGTGTGCTACTCTGGCGTCGACTGTCGGGGTTCGCAGGGCGTAAAAGTCAGGTGCGATTGCGACCAAAACAGGGGCATAGTTCAACGGTAGAATATCGGTCTCCAAAACCGCGGATAAGGGTTCGATTCCTTTTGCCCCTGCCAGAAATTCCCCAAAATATGGCTTGTCCATATTTTTGGGAATTTGGATTTAATGGTGGTGAAAGGAAGCGAACCCGAATGGGTAAAATGGTGTTCGCTTACGAGTTGGATTTTGCAAGCGCAGCGCGGCGAAATCCGTACGAGTGGTGAGGCGTCAGTCCGAACATTCCTTTTGCCCCTGCCAGAATTTCAACAAAAACAGTGGGGCTGTTTTTGTGGCGGATTTCTGGGGCTTTGATGGTCGAATATAGTGGGCGAATTTATGAAAAAAATTATTGATTATATTAAATCGGTTCGCAGTGAATGGTTCAAGATTGTATGGCCATCGCGCGACTCTGTTATTCGTGCAACTATCATGATTTTGACATTTTCTGCGTTGGCGGCACTGTTCTTCTTTTTGGTTGACGGCGCGCTGAATGTCATCGTGGGCTGGATTTTCAAGTAATACAAACGGGCAAGGGGAATGCATCATGGAAGAAAAAATGCAATGGTTTGTTGTAAACGTTCATACTGGCTGTGAAGACAAGGTTGCCCGCGGCCTGCGTGAACAGATTGACAAGCGTCGCTTGAATGCGTTGTTTGGTGAAATTTTAGTACCAACGCGTGAGGTTACAGAAATCAAGGGCGGCAAGCGCGTCAAATCTGAAAAAAAGTTTTTCCCAGGGTACATTGTTGTCCAGATGGTTTTGAACAACGAAACATTTTCCTTGGTGAAATTGATGCCCCAGGTGGTTATGTTCTTGGGTGCGAAAAATAAACCAATCGCCGTCAGCGAAGAAGAAGCGCGTCGCCTGCAAAAACAGGTCGAAGAGGGTGCTGTTTCTGTCGAAGATGTTGAGTATGAGGTTGGTCAAGAAGTCCATGTTATCGATGGCCCATTCAATGGTTTCAATGGCATCGTGGCAGAGGTTGACAACCTGAAACAGAAAATGACCGCGACGATTTTGGTATTTGGCCGTGAAACCAGCGTTGAATTGAATTTTAACGAAGTTGAACGTGTCTAAATAGAAAAAAGTTTTTGAATTTTTGCGGGCGACCGCTAAAAATTCGGGTGGTAGATGCGCCACATCGTACCACAACACTAACCAAACAAATGGAGTGAACAAATGGCAAAAAAAGAACTGAAAGGGATTGTCAAACTGGTCGTCCCTGCAAAACAAGCGAATCCTGCGCCACCTATTGGGCCAGCGTTGGGTGCTGCTGGTGTAAACATCGCAGAATTCTGCAAACAATTTAACGACAAGACAGCTGACAAAGAACCGGGTATGCCGATTCCTTGCATCATCACTGTTTATACTGACCGCAGTTTCGAATTTATTATGAAATTGCCACCAGTGTCGTACTATATCAAGAAAGCGTTGAAATTGAAATCCGGCTCGAAAAAACCAGGTCGCGATTTTGTCGGCACTATCTCGAAAGAACAGGTAAAGCAGATTGCAGAAAGCAAAATGCCGGACTTGAATTGCTCTACCATTGAATCCGCTATGAACATCGTCGCGGGTCAATGCCGTTCTATGGGCGTAAAGGTGGAGGAATAAGATATGAAACTGACAAAAAGACAAAAGACATGGGCGAACTTGGACACAGACAAAGTGTATTCTTTGGCTGATGCAATCGAAACCTTGCGTGGTTATACATCCAAGAAATTCGACGAAAGCTTGGAAATCGCGATCAAATTGGGTATCGATATTACCAAGGCCGATCAGAACATTCGTGGTATGCTGTCCTTGCCAAATGGTACGGGTAAAACAGTCCGCGTTGCAGTTTTCACTGTAAACAGCGCAGACGAAGCAACCAAAGCGGGTGCTGATATCGTTGGTGGCGAAGACCTGATTGAAAAGGTTGCCGGTGGCGAAATCAATTTCGACCGCGTTATCGCGACCCCTGATATGATGCCAAAAATGTCAAAGATTGCACGTATCTTGGGGCCAAAGGGTTTGATGCCGAATCCAAAATTGGGTACGGTTACAAACAACGTTGCCGAAGCTGTTAAAACAGCCAAAGCAGGCCAGATTGAATACCGTGCAGAAAAGAAAGGTATCATTCACGCCGGTATCGGTAAAATGTCATTTACCACAGATCAGTTGGTTGAAAATGCGAATGCATTGATTGACCAGTTGAAAAAGGTAAAACCATCTTCTTCCAAAGGCCAGTATATCTTGGGCGCGTCCGTTGCGACAACCCAGGGCCCAGGTCTGAAAGTTGATGTAAAATAAGTTATGTTTCTGGTGTGGCATCTGCCACCCCAGAACAACAGAGATTTCTGTCCGTGACTGATGGTGTTGGCGACAACTTAATTTCCATCATAGACAAAGAAAAAATTCTTTGGGGCAGGAACCAAGCCCCATCTCAGAGAAATCTGGGTGGAAAGTTTAACAAAGCAGGGATTACGGGGCGTGCCCCCGAAATCTGGAAGTAAAGGATAAAAAATGAGACGCGAAGAAAAATCAGATTTGATTTCAGCGTTGCAGTCGTCCTTGAAAGATGCAAACGGTGTTTTCGTTGTTGAAAACCACGGTTTGACCGTGAAAGAATTGGAAGGCCTGCGTAATGAATTGCGCCCATTGGTCTCCGTTTTCAAAGTTGTTAAAAACCGTTTGATGAAATTGGCGTTGAAAGACACCAATTTTGAACCTGTGTCCGAAATGATGAAACGTCCAACCGCGGTTGCAGTTGCAACAGACGGTCTGGCGGTTACCAAGGTTTTGGCAAAGTTCGCCGAAGAACACCCAAACCTGACCATCATTGGTGGTAAAATGGACGCAGATGTCTTGGACAAAGACGGCATTGTGCAATTATCCAAACTGCCATCCCTGTTGGAAATCCGTGGCACTATCGCGCGTATCTTGGTCGAACCAGCGTCGCGCTTGGCACGTGTTTCAGCAGAGTATGGAAAGAAAAATTAATATCAAAATGGCAACATTTTGATTTAGCTAAACTAAATAGGAGCTAAAAAATGGCAGACATTCAAAAATTAGTTGAAGAATTGTCAAAATTGACCGTTTTGGAAGCAGTTGAACTGTCCAAAGCGTTGGAAGAAACATGGGGCGTTTCCGCCGCCGCTGCAGTTGCAGTAGCCGCTGGCCCAGCCGCCGCAGCAGCCGAAGAAAAGACAGAATTTGACGTCGTTTTGGCTGAAATCGGTGCAAACAAATTGGCTGTTATCAAGGCAGTTAAAGAAATGACTGGTTTGGGCTTGGGCGAAGCGAAAGCTTTGGTCGAATCTGCACCAAAGGCAGTCAAAGAAGCCGTTGCAAAAGATGAAGCTGAAAAAATGAAAGCGACATTGGAAGCAGCCGGTGCCAAGGTTGAATTGAAATAATTCACCCCGCCGGATTAAATTCTGGCAAAAAATAAAAAGTCGCGGTTTTCCGCGCAACGTTCTGGGCCCACCAGTGGATTTTTCCACGGTGGGCGCACAGGCGTAAAAAGAGTTTGAAATAGTTTCGTTTGCAAAACGCACAAAAAAAAGGATTGATACCCATGGCAGTTATCCAGAAATTTAGAAAATCTTTTGGAAAAAGTTTTTTGCAAACTCCGCTTCCTGATCTGGTTGAAATTCAATATAATTCTTACAAAGATTTCTTGCAGGCCGATGTAGATCCACAAAATCGTAAAAACATGGGACTGCAAAACGTTTTTTCGTCTATGTTCCCTATCAAGGACTATGCCGGTATTGCTGATTTGGAATTTGTTGAATATACACTGGACAAACCGGTTTATAACGTCAAAGAATGCATGCTGCGTAATATGACATATTCCAGCAAGCTGAAATTGAAGCTGAGATTGATTTTGTGGGACATCGCCGAAGACGGTAAAAAAACGTTGCGCGATATCAAAGAACAAGAAATATTTATGGGCGAAGTGCCGTTGATGACAGAACGCGGCAGCTTTATCGCGTCCGGTGTGGAACGTGTTATCGTTTCCCAGATGCATCGTGCCCAGGGTGTTGTTTTCGCAACAACCAAAGAAGCCAAAATCGCTGGCAACCCAATCACATATACCGCACGTATTATCCCAGAACACGGCAGTTGGATTGACTTTGAAGAATCCAAGGGTGTCATCTATGTTCGTATCGACCGTCGCCGCAAAGTCCCAGCAACCGTGCTGTTGCGTTGCCTGCCGGCCGCCGAAGATGAAAAGAAATTTGCCGCCGACCCACGCAAGCCGACAATCCGTGGCATGAGTGATACTGAAATCTTGTCTGCGTTCTATAACCGCATTCCATTGAAGTTCGATGGCAAAATGTGGGCGGGCAGCGTTGATGCATTCGCGGGTCTGGACAAATACCGTTTGAATTATGATTTAATCAATCCAAAAGATAAAAAGGCATTGGCGTCCAAGGGTGATCGTCTGAACGCAAAACGTATGGCGAAAATCACGGCTGCGTCCAAAGAATTTGGTATCTTGCCTGAATCTTTGATTGGTGAATATCTGTTTGACCCAATTATGTCTGGCGACGAAGTCGTATTTCAGGCGGGTACTGAAATCACAGACGAAGTTTTGTCTGATTTGGACAAGATGGGAGTCAAAGAAATCTCGTTGAGTGAGATTGACAAC